>CAZCUL010000468.1:0-30936 GCA_964501475.1 uncultured Verrucomicrobiota bacterium
TTTCCGCAAATATCTGCCCACCGAGACCAACGCCACCACTCGCGTCAGCATGGAATCCTTCGTCACCACCATCGAGGATTACCCCTACCCGTACGTGATCGGCAACGTTTGCTGGGAATTTCCCTGCATGGTTCCGAGCGATTGGGAGGCGCACAATTTGCAGGGCTCGAATCATCCCGAAACTGTCGAGGACTGGAAAGCGGCGCTGGATGCGGTTGTCATCAAGCAAGGGGTCTTCAACCTCGTTTTTCATCCGCATGGATGGATTCGCAGTGATCAGGTGATCGACCTGATCAACCATGCCGCCGAGAAATACGGTCCAAGCGTGAAGTTTCTCAGCTTTCGCGAGGCACAGGCACGGCTCGACAAGCATCTGCTCCAAGGCAACCCGCTGCGCAATCGCCACGGGCGGGACAATGGCGTCCGGCTGATCGACCTGAACCAGGACGGCTTTCAAGATGTGGTGATCGGCAATCCGGAAATGCGAAGAACGCGGCTCTGGCTTCCAACGGCGGCGGCATGGGCCGAGGGCGAATTTCCCACCGACCTGGTCAGGGAGAGCAGCGGCGGGAGCCTGATCGACACTGGCGTGCGCTTTGGAGTGCTTGAGAGCAACACCGTCATGCTCGTGCGCCGGCCGGACCTTGCCGGGGCGTGGCGATTTGACGGGCAACGTTGGGCAGCGGACGGAGCCCTGCTGGCCGGGCTCGAGTTGGAAGGGGAACCGGTGTTCACCGCACGGGAAGGCCGTGACCGGGGCGCGCGTTTGCGGGATCTCGATGGCGACGGCCGTTGTGAGTTCATTGTGGCCAACGAAAGCCAGAACGCGGTGTTCGCGTGGTCGCCGGTGGAACGGAGTTGGCGCAAAGCAAAGTATGCGTTGCCGGAGGGCGGACGGATTGTCGGCGCCGAAGGGCATGATGCGGGCCTGCGGTGGGTGGACCTCAACGAGGACGGTCACGACGATATCCTTTTCTCCAATCCAGAGCGATGCGGAGTGTATCTCTTCGTTCCAAAGCCGGTACCGCATCTGGGCTGGGAACGGGGCTGGACCCGGGAAATCCGAAGCGGCAAAGCGGGCGAGGACCGGGCCATCCCGCAGATCGTGCGCGAAGGTCCGCATCGGAATAACGGCGTCTGGTTCCACTCACGGCGCCTCTGGATGCAAAACGAGGACACCGCCCATCTGCCGGACAAGGTGGACCGGCGTTCATTTGCGGAACTGCTGACGTTTGAAGCGCCGCCGGCGCGAACGCCCGAGGAATCGTTGAAAGCGCTTCAGGTGCGCCCGGGATTCAAAGTGGAGTTGGCCGCATCCGAGCCGCTGGTGATGGATCCCGTGGCTTTTGACTGGGGCGCAGACGGCAGGCTTTGGATTGTGGAGATGCGCGATTACCCGAGCGGGCTGGACGGGCGGGGCAAGCCGGGCGGCCGAGTACGCTTTCTTGAGGATCGGGATGGCGATGGCCGCTACGAGGAATCGACCATCTTCCTGGATGACATCAACTTTCCTACCGGCCTGATGCCATGGCGTGAAGGAATTCTGGTAAGCGCCGCGCCGGACATTTTTTACGCCGAAGACACCAACGGAGACGGCAAAGCTGACAAGCGAGTTGTGCTTTTCAGCGGTTTCAACGAAGGCAACCAGCAGCATCGTGTGAATGGATTTGAGCTTGGTCTCGATGGGTGGGTTTACGGAGCCAACGGCGACAGCGGCGGGAATATCCACAGTGTGGGCGCGGTCAAGGCCCGCGATCCGGAGCGCACGAATGCCCCGCCCATCGACCTGCGCGGGCACGATTTCCGATTCCGCCCGGACGAAGGCGTTTTCGAGACCGTGGAAGGCCAGACGCAGTTTGGGCGGCACCGGGACGATTGGGGGAACTGGTTTGGGAACAACAACCCGGCCTGGCTTTGGCATTATTGGATTCCGGAACAATATCTCCGACGGAACCCGCATCTGGCCCTTCGCAGCACCAAGGAATCCCTGGCCAATTACCCCGGCAATACGCGCGTGTTTGCCGTGAGCCAGCCGCTGGCGCGCTTCAATTGGCCGGGGCTGCTCAACATCCTCACTTCAGCAAACAGCCCCACGCCTTATCGTGACGAACTTTTCGGGCCGGACTTCGCCTCGACTATTTTCATCAGCGAGCCCGCCAACAACCTCGTTCACCGCGAGGTGCTCGATCCGTCCGGCGTCACGTTTACGAGCCGCCGCGCCTTGGACGAACAGGACCGCGAGTTCCTGGCGTCCGCCGACAACTGGTTTCGACCCACAATGCTCAAGACCGGCCCGGACGGCGCGCTTTATATAGCGGACATGTACCGCCTGGCAATCGAGCATCTCGAATACGCCCTGCCGGGGATGGAAAAGCAGATTGATGTTCGCGCCGGCGACGATAAAGGGCGCCTCTACCGCGTCTATCCCGAGGCGGCTTCGCCTCGCGAGATTCGCCGCCTCGACCAGCTTGGTCCGGTGGAACTGGTGGCGGCTCTGGACAGCCCCAACGGCTGGCAACGGGATACCGCGCAGCGCCTGTTGCTGCACGCGCGCGACCGGCGGGCGATTGATCCATTGGCGAACCTGTTCCGAACGACGCGGAATGCGAAGGCGCGCGTGCAGGCCCTTTGGACGCTTGCCGATCTGGGCGGATTGGATGCCGGCTTGTTGGATGAAGCTTTGAAGGATGCCCATCCCATCGTGCGCGAGCATGCCGTGCGTTTGAGCGAACCGTTCGCCCAGCCGCCTCCACCTTTGGCGGGCACGCTGTCGCGTCTGGTGAATGATCCGGAAATCCGCGTTCGCTACCAGCTTGCCTTCAGCCTGGGCGAGCGCGGCGACGAAGGCGCGGGGCATGCACTGGCGGCATTGGCATTGAGAGATGCCGCTCTTCCGCAAATGCGAACAGCCATCATGACTTCCGCGCCGAAGCATTGCGCGACGATGTTGGATGCGTTGGTCCGGCAGCACGCCGCCCGCCCGGAGGCAGTCGATCTGCTCGACCAAGTGCTCGCCCTGGCCGTCGCCACCAAGCAGGACGAGTCTGTTTTGCGAGCTCTCCACCAGATTGGGCGCCCGCGCAATCGGACCTTCGCCGCCTGGCAATTCGAATCACTGGCCGGTTTCCTCGAAGCGCTCGATCGACGCGGCGACTCATTCTCGAAATTTAAACTGCGCATGCAGCCTCAGTGGCAAACAACCGTCGAGCAGATCGATCGCGCCTTTGCCGCGGCCGGAAGAGTCGCAGGGAACTCAAGGGCCCCCGAACAAGAGCGGATCGCGGCCATTGGCTTGATGGGACACCAGGAGGAAAGTCCGGAACAAAGCTGGCGAATGCTGGGCGACTTGCTCACGGCAAAGGAGCCGCTGGCGATTCAACAAGCCGCCTTGCGGGCCTTAAGCCGGGCGAAAGACGAGGGCGCGGCCGAGATGGTTTTGGCTCATTGGCGTCAGGTCGGCCCCGGACTGCGAAATCAGGTCCTGGGCGCCTTGCTCAGCCGTCCGGCCTGGGCCACACGCCTGCTGCGCGCGCTCGAAGCAGGAGAGATTCTGCGCCCCGAGCTTGGACCGGCCCAACAACAAAGGCTTCTTCAGCATTCGTTGGAAACCATCCGCAAACAAGCCGCCAGAATCCTGGGCGGAGTCGCTGCGGACCGACAGCAGATTCTCAAGGATTACCGGCACGTGCCGCAGTTGAAGGGGGATGCGGAGAACGGTGCGGCAATTTTTCGACAACAATGCGCGTCGTGCCACCGGTTCCGAAATGAAGGGACAACGCTGGGGCCGGATTTGGGCTCGCTCTCGGACAAGTCCGTGGAGGCGTTGTTGGTGGGCATCCTCGATCCAAACCGGTCTGTCGAAGAGACGTTTGTGAGCTATTCGGCCACGACCCGCGATGGGCGCGACTTAAGCGGGATCATCACTGCCGAAACGGCCAACAGCATCACTCTTCGGACCGCAGGCGGAATGGAGGAAATTATTTTGCGGAGCGAGGTGAAAGAGGTAAAGAGCGGCGGGTTGTCTCTCATGCCCGAAGGATTGGAAAAGGCGATTCCCCCGCAAGGCATGGCGGATTTGATCCGCTACTTGCAGAATTGAATTCTTTGCGGCCGCCTCGGAACCGCTTCATGGAAGCGAAGCGCTTCACCCCTTTGGCCCAGTCGCGCCACCCCTTATCTTAAGCCGGAGCGCGGCTCCTCACCCGCAGCAGATGAGAAGCGCGATGACGCGGGAGAATCTCCCAGGGACCTGTCGAGCTCGTTCGTGCTGCGGCTGGAGACAGCCGCGCTCCGCAAAATGAGAATTGCTTCGCCACCCCGCTTGTTCCATATGGCGGCGTCGGACACGCTACAAAAGCCTTGTCAAGGCGGTCCGGCCCGATACGCTCCCGTCAGGCGACCCCAATGAACCCAAGCAGCCTCAACCGGGCTTTTGTTGTCTGCGCTGTCCATGCCTGCCTGCTGAATGCCGGCTACTCGCAGGTGATGTTGGATGGTTCCCTGGGGCCAGGCGGCCCGCTCGCCGGGCCGGACTATCAAATCGGCGCCGATCTCGGCCGTCAAATCGGGCCAAACCTTTTCCACAGTTTCAGCGAATTCAATTTGGTCAATGGGGACGTCGCCAACTTCTCCGGGCCCGCCGAAATCGGGAACATCCTTGCACGGGTCACCGGCGGGAACGCCTCATCCATTGATGGGACGCTCCGGTCCGACGTAACGGGAGCCAATTTGTTTTTGATCAACCCGGCCGGCGTCATGTTCGGCCAAAACGCCAGCCTGGATATCAGCGGCTCATTCGTGGTGACCACAGCCGATTATCTGCGTTTGGCAGACGGCGGCAGATTTGAGGCGCTGGAACCTTCAGCAAGCCTGCTCAGTGCGGCGCCTCCGGACGCATTCGGGTTCCTGGACAATGCCATCAACGCCATTGAATTGAATCGCGCCCAACTCCAGCTTACCGACGGCCAGTCAGTCTCTCTCGTGGGCGGCGAGGTGTCGATGGGTCTGCTTTCGCGCCTTACGGCGCCAGCGGGGCGTGTGGCCATCACCAGTGTCGGTTCCGCAGGCGAGGTCGAAGGGATATTCGACCCGGAACCGACCTCGGCTGCACTTGGAGGAACGGTCACGCTGGGAGCGCTTTCAAGCATCAATACGGGAGCGGCGCAGGCAGATCAATCGGGGGGCGCGGTATTGATCCGGGCCGGGCGCCTGGTAATGGAGGATGCGGCGACTATCCGTTCCCATACCAGCGGCAGCGCGGACGGAGGCGAGGTCAGCATCCAGGCTGCGGAGGAGATCCTCCTCACCGAGGCCGGTCGAATTCTTACTTCCACATCCGGGGCTGGCAACGGCGGGAACATTCGGCTGAGCGCGCCCACCGTTCGGCTGGATGGGGGCGCTTCACAAGTGGCCCAGGTGGATTCGACCATTAGCGGTCCTGAGGCCACGGGAAGAGGCGGCACCATTACGGTGCAAGCCGACCGGTTGGAATGCTTCCGAGGCGGGCTCTTCAGCACTCTGACTTCTTCTCCCGGAGCCGGCGGGGACATCGAAGTGCAAGCGAGGGAGATTGTTTTTGACGGCGAGGACATCTTTTTGACAGGCCTCGTTGCGGAGACTGACACGGATAGCGGCCCGGTCGGCAGTATATCCGTTACGACGGAACGCCTGGAGATCGGTCCCGGCGGGATCATCACTGCGACGACATTTGGCCCTGGCCAGGGGGGGACTATCTCGATTCATGCGAATCAGATCATTTTGGACGCGCGGGGCAACGAAGCGGACCCTGCCGCCATTGTTGCCCAGGTCGGAGGGGATGGGCCGGGCGGGGCGATTCAGATCGAAACCGAGACGCTGGATTTGCTGGCGGGCGGGCAGATCAGCACTTCGACATTTGGTTCGGGCAATGGCGGACGACTCGATATCCAAGCCCAGCGCATTTCCATGGATGGGCTCGGAACAGGAATTCCAACCGGGCTCGCCTCCCAAACTGAATCCGAAGGAGGCGGCGGCAACATCGCGATCGATACCGGAGAGCTCATCATTGCGGACGGGGCGGGCATCTCGACATCCACCTTTGGCCCGGGCGATGCCGGGAACATTTCCATACTGGCAAATGAAACGCTTATCGCCGGGCAGGGAATCCAAACCTTTACGGGGATTGCCGCGACCGCTGAACCCGGCTCCAGCGGCAATGGCGGAAACGTCTCTCTCGAATCGGAAACGGTAACAATCATCGATGTGGGTCACATCCTGACGACGACCGCGGGCTTTGGCTCGGGCGGAAACATTCTCCTCGATGCTGAATCGCTTTCGCTCGATCGGGGCGGGTTCATTTCCGCGGAAACCTTCAGCTCCGGTCACGCCGGGAACATCGAGGTTGCGGCCGATGAAATCGATTTGAACCAGGGCGGATTGATCACCGCCACCACGTTGGGAAGCGGCGACGGAGGGAGCGTGAGTATTCGCGCCGCCATGATCCATATGGACGATTTGGGAATGGGATTGCGCACCGGCATCGAAGCGCGCGCCCTGGACTTCTTCGGCGACGGGCGGGCGGGCGATGTCAGCGTCTCTGCCGAAGTCCTGCGCATGTTCGAGGGCGCCTCCATTTCCACGATCACGATTGGTCCGAAGAGCGCGGGCAACATCGACGTTTCAGCCGGTGAGATATTGCTCGACGGCCGTGGGACGGACACCCGGATCAGTGCTTCGACATTCTCCGAGGGGGCCGGCGGAGACATTAGTTTGGAAGTCGAGCGGCTGAATTTGCGTGACGGTGGGAACCTCACTACGGCGACTCTCGCCGAGGGCAACGCCGGAAATATCGCGATCACAGGTCCCAACGGCGGCCTGGCAGAAGCGATTCTGCTTGATGGCGCCCTGGCTCCAGCGGCGATTCAGGCTACGTCCGGGTTTTCGAGCGGCCAGGGCGGCAACATCACTATAGGAAGCGCCGGAATAGAAGTGGTCAATGAAGGGTCGATTGTGGCTTCAACCCAAGGTGCGGGCCAGGGCGGGAATATTTCGATCACGGCAAATCGGTTCCGCCTGGATCAGGGTTCGCTGCTCAGCGCCAGCACCGGTTTCGGTTCCGGCCAGGGCGGTACGATCCGGGTGGATGGGGGAGCGAGCGTAAGCCTGGCCAATGGCAGCAGCATCAGTTCGGGCACTTTGGGAGAAGGGTTGGCCGGGACCATCATTTTCGACATCTCGAGTTTGTCATTGGACGGGTCGGCCACCGTCGAGTCAGGGAGTCTCGGCTCAGGTTCGGCTGGAAGTTTGCAAATCGATGCTTCGGGCTCCGTTTCGTTGCGCGACCAGTCCCTGCTGAGCACCAGCTCGTTCTTCTCGGATGGCGGCGACATCACGGTCACGGCAGGGCGGAGCATCGAGTTGAGGTCCAGCAGCATCTCCGCTCAAGCAGCTTTGGATGGGGGAAACGTTCATTTGCAGGCGCCGCGGCTTGTTTACCTGTTTGGCAGCCAGATCACCGCGGAAGCCGGTAACAACGGAGGCAACATCACGATTGATCCCACCTTCGTGGTTCTGGACCACAGCCTCATCAACGCCAATGCGATCTTCGGCAACGGGGGGAACATCAATATCATCTCGGATTTCTTTTTGCAGAACGACAGCGTCATTACCGCTTCCTCCGAATTCGGTTTTGCCGGCAGCGTGGACATCACCGCGCCGGACGTGGACCTGAGCGGAAGTTTGACGCCGCTGGCGGTGGTGCTGCTCAGCGGCGCATCGCAGTTGCCCGAACATTGCGCCCGCATGGTGCCGGGCGACGTCAGCAGCTTTATTGTGCTGGGCCGCGGCGGGCTGCCCATCGTCCCCGGGGGATGGTTGCCCAGTTTTGGCGCGACTCCTCCGAGAAAGGAGAAGCAGGCGGATGGCTGGTAAAGCCAGGGGCGGATTCGGGCGTCTCTTCAGGCCAGGCAGCCGGTATGCCGAGGTCCATCTCTTCTTCAGCGGAAGAAAAATCAGAGCCTTCTTACGCCGGCCGCCACCATTCCTGGGATGGAGTGGAGACGCGCATCTCCGGTTCTGGCTGGCATTGCTTCTTTCTCTTGCAACAGTCGGTGTCTTCGCGCAGGAGAAACCGCCTGCGGCGGCGCCGCAAGCGGCCCGGCAAGAGCAAAAGCTATCCGACGCGCCGCGCGTCGTGGTGCGCGAATTTCGTTTCGAGGGAAACACCGTGTTCACCGGCGCGGAACTGGCCGATGTGGTCGCCTCTTACCTGAACCGCCCCATCCAGACCGAAGACCTCGAAGAAGCGCGCCGCGCCTTGACGCTGCACTATGTCAACCGCGGCTACATCAACTCGGGCGCGCTTCTGGAGGATCAACCGGTGGCGGACGGTATCATCACGTTTAGGATTGTGGAAGGACGGCTCGACGAAGTTCAGGTGGAAGGCAACCGCTGGTTGCGTGACAGCTATATCCGGCCGCGCATTCGCCGCGGAGCCGGGCCGCCCTTGAACATGCGCAGCCTCAGTCAGGAATTGCTGCTCTTGAAAGAGAATCCCACGATCAAAAGCGTGAACGCAGAGTTGCGGCCCGGCCCGGAACGCGGCAGCAGCTTGCTGGACGTGAAAGTCACGGAGGAGCTTCCCTTCAGGCTCGGCTTTCAAGTCCGCAACGATCGCCCGCCCAGCGTGGGCGCGGAGTTGTTCGAGCTGCTGGCTGCGCATCAAAGTGTCCTGGGTTACAGCGACGCGCTCTCGTTGCAATACGGAATTCTTCAGCGCAGCGATAACGGCGCCGAGTTCTCGGAGCTGGACAACCTGGCGGTCAGTTACGCCGTGCCGGTGACGCCGCGGGATACCACTCTCCAGCTTTTTTATTCGCGCAATAACTATGCGGTCATCGAGGAGCCGTTCGACCAGTTGGATATTACGAGCGAATCGACGACTTACGGCGTGAGCATCCGCCAACCGGTTTTCAAATCGACCCGGCGCCAGATCAACCTGGGGCTGTCGGGAGAACGCCGGCAGAGCAAGACGTTTTTGTTCGACGAGCCCTTCTCGTTTTCGCCGGGAGCGGTGGAGGGCGAATCGACCGTGAGCGTGCTTCGTCTGGTGGCGGAATGGATTGAACGGAGCCAAAAGCAGGTGATTGCATTTCGTTCCACCGCCAGCGTGGGCGTTGACGTGTTGGACAGCACCGATAATGGCACCTCTCGCGATGGAAAATTCTTCTCCTGGCAAAGCCAGGGGCAATATGTGCGGCGCCTCTTTGGCACTTCAGCGGAATTGATCCTGAGCGCGACCGGCCAGTGGGCCAATGACCCGCTCCTCTCACTCGAGCAATTCAGCATCGGCGGTCTCAACACCGTGCGCGGTTACCGGGAGAACCAGATTGTGCGCGACACGGGCGTGGTTGGATCGGCCGAAGTGCGTGTCCCGATCTTCAAAGGGCGGGCTGGGAATCCCATCCTGCAGATCGCGCCCTTCTTCGATTACGGGATCGGTTGGAATGTCGATAGTCCGACGCCGGATCCATCGGACATTGCCAGCGCCGGCCTCGGGCTGCTCTTCGCTCCGACAAAAAAGATTCAAGGCCGTATCTACTGGGGCTACGCCTTCCGCGACTTCGACACCGACGACGAAGACCTCCAGGATCACGGCATCCACTTCAAGCTCTCGGCGTTCATCTTTTAGCTGGACTCCTCTGGCCAGTGAGCGGCCCGTCAATGAAACCCCTTTAAAGAGCCGGAGCGTCCTCACACCGCTGCTGCCAGGTGGGAGAAGGCCTGTTTATTGAGAGCTCTCGTCCGCATCGGCTGCTTCTGCCAAACCGACCTGCCTTAAGAGTCCGGCGCGGGTGCGCCGCCACTCTGGATTGTCCGGATCGGACTCGGTCAGTTCGCCAAGTGCATCCAAGGCGTCGTACCAAAGACCGGCCTGCGCGTAGGTTGCGGGGCGTTCGCCGGGGGCAACGCCGGTGAGCTTTTCAGCAGTCTGTTGTTCCAGGGGGGCGCGTTTGATGACGCCACTGGCCACAATGTCTTTTGAGCGATTCTCCGGATCGGGCACGACCGAAACGGACCAGCGATACTCGATGCCCGGCGCCAATTTCACATTGTGCCGGCTCAAATCGATTTTGCGAATCTTCCCCTGGCCGGCTTCCGCCAGCGGGATTTCCAGGAGAGGAGCGATCTCCTGCTCGCTGATGAGCGTGAACTCCATCCGCGTCTTCGTGGGGCCTGATTGATACCAGAACAAAACGGGCGATTCCCGGCTGGTCAGGGCGGCATGGTCCGGCGCCAAAACCAGCAACCGCGGCCATTCATCGTCAGCCCCGCGCGACCCGGCGTCCACCCGGACTTTTGGCGCCCCCAGGAGCGGTGGCACGTAAACGACGCGATTGGTGGCCACAGGCCCTTTGGCTTGCGGACTTTTCTGCTGGACCGGCCGGGCCTGCCGCTTCTCGGCCGCCGAGGCGGCGAGTGAAAGAGCCAGCCACACGGCCAGCGATAGGGATTGGAATCGAACAGAGTTCATGTCGTTTCTTTCTCTCCAAAAATCTGAAAGACCTTAACTTTCTGCGCTTTCCCTTTCAAGACGAACGAACCGGCCTCTTTTGCGCTGAATCGATCCGAAATCAGCGTCCAGGTCGGTTCGCCCACAAGGACGCGGCAATGAGGCAAAGGCGATTCGGGCGCGTTGACAGTGCGGTCAAAACTTTCGAGACGGGAAGCTGTGTTTACCGAGTCGCCCACGACTGTAAACTTCAATCGCTCGCGGCTTCCCAGGCTGCCCGTCACCACCGCTCCCGTGAAAATGCCCACCCTCATCTCCGCGGTGGGCTTGCCCGCCTCGCGCCAGCGGACATTCAGTTCTGCCAGCGCTCTCCCCATGCCCAGGGCGGCTTCGACCGCCTGAACTGCATCGTCACGAATTTGACCGGCAGAGGTGCGCGGAACCGGAATGCCAAAAATGGCCATAATGCCGTCTCCGGTGTACTCGTTCAACACCCCGCCGCATTTCAAAATCTCCTCGGTCATCACCTCCATATATTCGTTGAGCCAATTCATCATGAAGGCCGGTTCCATCTTTTCGGAAACAGTGGTGAATCCTGCCAGGTCCGTGAACAGGATCGTAGCGGTCAGCGACTGCGGGCGCAGGCGATGCCCTTCCATGAAGTTACCGCGATGCTCCCAGATCTCCCGGGCGATCTGAGGCGAGACGTGCTTGCTGAATAATTGCATGAGCACCATCCGGTCGCGGCGTTCGCGGTAGTATTGGAACGCAGTGCTCATGACGGCCCCTGGAACAAAGGCGGCCGCAGCCGGCGCCGCCACAATCCACGAATTCATCGCCAGTCCGATCCACGCCGCTCCCGTCAGGATGCAAATGCCGCCGGCGAGTAAAAGGATCACTCTCCAGGGAGAACGAATCTGGAAGCCCACCCCCACACCGGCAATCGCCCAAAGCAATATCCACCCCGCCTCGACCCATTCCGGCCAGACCTTCAAAGATTTATCACCCTGCAGCGCCTGGCGGATCAATTGGTCGATCAAATGCCCATGCAATTCGATGCCATAAGTCACGCGCCGAAGCGGGGTGCTGAAATAATCCTTCACGCTCCGCGCCGTGACGCCAACAACGGCGATTCGGTCTTTGAGCGTTCCTTGCGGCAAGCGGTTTTCCAACACCTCGGTCAGTGAATACGTTTCAAATTTCGCCGGCCCCCTGAAGTCGAGAAGAACCTGGTAGCCGCCCGAATCCATGTTCACGTAAGGACCATGATTCGGCCCCAGCCGCGGCAGAACCCGCTTGCCTAACTGCAGATCGCCGGGGTTTTCGGCGCTCGGCTGCGGCTCCACACCTTCGGCGCTCAGGTAAAGCAACGCCAATTGCAACGCCAGCCCGGAGTAGTAATTCGTATCCTTGCTCAGGTAGAGCAGGCCGCGCCGAACCTTATCATCAATCCCTGCATCGGCCGGGAAATCATTGAAGCCGACTCGCTCGGGCCAGGCCGCGAAAAAGGGTGGTGGCGGAATTCCCGAACTCAACTCGTCGCCGAACTTTTCAATTGCGATGATGTGGGGATGAGCGGCAAAGACCGCATCGAGCCGCGCTCTTCCAATGCCCGACCGCGGCACTGGAATATCACGATAGAGGTCCAGCCCGATGGATCGCGGTTGCCCGGCTGCCAACCTCTCGAGGAGATCCGCCAGAACCTCGTCCTCGAGAGCCCAGCCGCCAAATCGCGGATGTTGGATGTCCTCCTCGGTAATGCCAATGAGCACCACCGGAGAAGCGTCAACGGCAGACCGGTTGCGCCATTTGACGAACTGGTCGTAAAGCCGGAGATCGACGGTCTGCAGCCAGCCTTGACGCCAGAAAAGGAGCGCGAGGCAAAAGGCGGCGGCTCCAATGGCCATGCTTGCCCCCACGGTCCACCAGGCCTGGCGCCGGGCGCGTGTCATCTCTTTCCCCTCGGGGGTGGGGCAGGGCCGGCCAGGAAAAGGAGAACGGGCTCGGAGTTTTTTTGACCGTTGATCCGGACGGGCCGGGCGCGCCGTCCTGCGCTCGATTCGGTTTTACCGCCCTGCCGTCGCCCGAGAGTGAACGGGATCATGCCGTTCAAAGCCAGTTTCCAATCAAGAGGTATGGCGACCAATAGTAGGGATGGCCGTAGCGCGGGTCGCTGATGAATTGGAGCTGCGCCAATTGCAACGCCCGCGCTTTCGATGCGGACTCCAGCTCGAGCTGCTTGTAGAACTCCGTCACTAATGTCGCTGAGGATTGATCGTTCACGGACCAAAGCGTAGCCAGGGCGCTGCGCGCGCCCGCCTTGAAGGCAACGCCAGCCAGACCCAGAGCCGCGCGTTCGTCGCCCGCCGCCGTCTGACAGGCGCTCAGGGTCAGCAACTCCACCGGTTGCCCGCGAAACTTTCGCGGTTTGATCAGTCGCTCGAGGTCGTTCAAGCTCAGCCGGTCATTGTAGGTCAGCAGATAAGTGCTGGTGGGATCACGGCTGTTCTGGCCGAACTCCGCATGCGAAGCCATGTGAACCACCGAGTAGGGCTTCCCCTGGAATTCGGATTCCAGTTTCGCCTTCTGAAACTGCCGGTTCAGGAGGAGGTCTCCGCCAAACAAGCGGTGGATTTGATCCAGCTCATCATTCACGTAAGGAAGCGCGGACTTGCCCTGCACCGCGTCGGAAACTCCGGTCAACAAAAGAGCCATGGCGATGGTTTGCAGCCGCTTCGGCTCCATCAGCCGCAACCCGGGACTGATCGCCACCGCAAAACGCTCGACCAGGAACTTCTCCCCATCATGGAGCGCTGCCGGCGGAATCAGCCGCAACGCGCCGTCCGGAACGAAGACGAGCGTCTTGACTTGATTCGACTCCAACAGCGGCCTGATCGGCTCAATAATCGCCGCATGAATTGTCTGCGCCAGCGGCAGATACTCGCGCGTCTGTCGCTTCTCCAGCTTCCGGCGCAGTTCGGTCGCGCTCTTCCCCAATTCATCTTGAGTGACCGGGCTCTCTCGCCGCTCCAATCCATCTTGCAACCCGACCAGTAACTCTGTCCTGTCCGGCAGCGGAATGACATAGATGACCGCCGTGTCCGCCGCGATCTGTTCAATGCCGCTCACTCTGGATAACGCGATGTTGACGCAATCGTCCTGCAAATAGTCCTCGAGCTCGGCGTTCTTGAGCAGCTCCATCGTGTCGCGCGCTTCCCGAAGAAGCGCCTGCCCCCTGTTCGCGTCCGGTGCGGTCTTTGCCTGCTTTAGAAGCAAATCTGTCCGCTCCAGAAAAAGCCCTCCAAACCCTTCCCGAAACGATTCAGGGCGAATCTCGTTTCCCGCGGCCGTCATGAGGTCATGCCGCACCCCTTGAAGATGTTCGATGGCCCGGCGGTACGCTGCCAGCGCGGCGTCAATATCTCCCTCATCGCGCAGCAACCGGGCCAGATTCCATTCCCATCGCATCAAGGCGTCCGGAAGCGGGGTCCGGCTTCCGCTCCAGATGGCCATGCGCGTGAACCGTAAAGCCTCGTCGCGCCGCCCACCGGCGTAGGCCCCTTCGCCCAGGTAGCCCAAGGCATACGTCCGGAGGCGTTCATCCTTTAACTTTTCCGCTGCCGCCAGCGCCTCCTGATAGCACCCTGTGGCGGCATCGAGCGCTTCTTCACCACCGATTTCCTGCAAGGTGCGTCCGACAGAAATGAGGCGGCTGGCTTGCTCATGCGAAGCCTCCAATTGTTTTATCTTTCGCTCCGCTTCGCGCGCGGCCGTCATCGCTTCTTCCCTATTTCCGGCCATCAGTAGAGCCCGCGCCTTGTTTGCCAGCGCAAGTGGCTCGATCAGCTTCGCGTCCGCACGCCTCGCCGCGGTTGCCGCCTGATCATAAAAGTCCACCGCTTCGTCGAATCGCCGCTCGACCAGCCGAAGATTTCCCAGATTATTCAAAATGCTCGCCCGGGCGGCCCCTTCGCCCAGTTCGCCGGCCGCGATCAAAGCGGATTGCAAAACCTGTTTGGCCTGCGCTGTCGCGCCCTGAAGGGTGTGAAGAACCCCTGTCAATTCAGCAGCGGCAGCGACCGATTTCGCGTCGCCCGCCTGGCGCGCCGATTCCGCCGCCTCCGTTGCCGTCTGCAAGGCAAGCCGCCCCTGGCCCATCGCCTGATACGTGTAGGCCAGCTTGAGCATGCTCTCGATTTGACGGCTCGATTCGCCGGCTTTGCCGAAGAGCCGGGCCGCCTCCTGCCACGACTTCGCGGCCGCGCCAAAGTCGCCGCGCTCGGAACCCTGTTGGCCCGCCTCAAAATGATCCGACGCTGAAAAAGCCGAGTGTTTTGAGGCGGCAGGAGATGCCGGAGCCAGAAGGCAGACGACTGACAAAGCTGTCCAGGAGGCAAGAAGAATTGGGAGAGGGCGTGGCTTCACGGGAAAGGATAGTTAGCCCCGCCGGTTGCGTTGTCTATACGATTTCTCGCTGGTTTTGGGGGAGCGCGCCGGCATCCGCCGAAGCCCTGGCCAAATCGGCCCGGACAAATAACGATGCGAACCGCATCATTATTTGTCGCGAAAGCGGATGTGGGTTCGGCCCGATTCCCTCGCGTCAAGAGTGCTGAAGCTATGCTTCGGACCGGTATGCTTCGGCCAGCAGCGTGATTGGGTGGACGACGCGAACAGGAAGACCTTCCCGGCGGACACCGTTTACGATCTGCAATAGACAACCCGGGTTGGCTGTCGCCACGACTTCGGCTCCAGTATTCCTGATGTGACCCAGCTTTCGTTCCAAAAGTTCCCCAGCCATCTCCGGCTGAATGAGATTGTAGATTCCGGCGCTGCCGCAACACCAGGTGCTCTCGGATAACTCGATCAGCTCGAGATGGGGAATCGCCCGCAAAATCTGCCGGGGCTGCGCCGTGATTTGCTGGCCGTGACAAAGATGACAAGCCTCATGGTAGGTGACGGTCTGCACGCCGATCTGGGTTTTCGGCTGAGGGGGCCGGAATCCAATCTCCACCAGCCATTCATGGATATCCCTTACTTTCTGATCCCAAAGGATCGCCCGGTTTCTGTAACGCGCATCGTCTTCCAACAACTTCGCGTAATGTTTCAAATGCGATCCGCAACCGGCGGCATTGGTGATGATGGCGTCGAAGTCCCCTGGCGGGAATTGATCGATCTGCCGCCGCGCCAGCCTCTGCGCCAATTCCCATTCACCGTTGTGGGCGTGAAGCGATCCGCAACAGCTTTGTTGAGCTGGAGTGACCACTTCACAGCCGTTTTGGGAAAGCACTTCCACGGTGTCGCGATTCACGTCGCTGAAAACCAAGTCCTGGGCACAGCCGGTGAGAACGGCCACTCGGTAACGTTTCACCCCCCGGGCCGGCGTAATGGGAGCAATCAAGGCGTGGGAAAACTCTCCGCGCACGGGCGGCGTCATCGCCTCGAGCTCGCGCAGGCGCTTCGGCAACAGGCGGAGCAGGCCACTGCGACGGACGAAGCTTTGCAAACCGATGCTTTGGTAAAGCCGGAGAAGCCGCCCGAGCCATTGCAGCCGGGTTTGGTTCATGAACAACCACCGCAGCGTGAAGGCGCGGATCAGACTGCGCCTGGGCGTGGCCAACGCGCCGCTTTGCTCTGCTTCCGCACGGGCATGTTCGAACAATTCCGCGTAATTGACCCCGGCCGGACAGGCCGTCACGCACGCCAGACAGCCCAGGCAAAAATACATCTCCTCGCCAAAGGCCTTCGTCGGTTCGAGCCGCTCGTCCGCAATGGCGCGCATCAAGGCAATGCGGCCACGAGGACTGTTGCGCTCTTCTTTCGTTGCGTCGTAGGTGGGACAAGTCGGCAGACAAAGCCCGCAGTGCATGCATTGCTGCACCACCGAGTAGTCGAGGTCTTTCAAATGCGAATGGCGGACGCTCATTTCAGGCGGATTCGGCTTGCGCTCCGACAGGCGCGTCCGGGTCGAACATTTTTCCCGGGTTCAAAATCCCTTTCGGGTCCAGCACGCGGCGCAGCTCGCGCATGACCCGCATCTGGGCGTCCCCGGCGAATTTCGGCAGAAAGCCCTTCTTGGCCAAACCGACGCCGTGCTCGCCCGTGATGGTTCCGCCCAAACGAATGGCTTCGTCGAAAATCTCCTTAAAAGCCTCCTCCACGCGATGCATTTCCTCCTTGTTGCGTTCGTCGGTAAGGAAAGTCGGATGCAGGTTGCCGTCGCCCATGTGGCCGAAAGTGCCGATGCGGAGCCTGAATTTCTTTGCGGTCGCCTCGACGAAGCGGATCATCCGCGCCAATTCGCTCCGGGGGACGGTGGCATCCTCCAGAATGGTTGTGGGCGAGACTCGCGCCAGGGCGGCGAAGGCGGTGCGGCGCGCGCCGGCCAGCTTCGTCGCTTCGGCCTCGTCCCTGGCCACGCGCACATCGAGGGACCCCCGCTCGCGGCATATCTTCTCCATCTGGGCGGCCTCGTCCGCCACCACCGCGGGGTGGCCGTCGGTTTCCATCAACAAAAGCGCTTCGCAATCCAGCGGCAGCCCGATCTTCGCGTAATCCTCGACGCAATGGATGGTGGTCCGGTCCAGGAACTCGAGCGTGCAGGGAATGATTTGCGCGGCAATGATTGCTGAAACGGCTTCGGCCGCCTGATCCATGCGCGCAAAAGTGGCGACCATGGTTCTCTTTGCCTGGGGTTTCGGGATGAGCCGGAGCAGTATTTTGGTGATCACGCCCAAGGTGCCTTCCGAACCGACGAAGAGGTCCTTCAATGAATAGCCGGCCACGTCTTTGACGCACTTATTGCCGGTGGACATCACTTCGCCGTTCGGCAGGACGACTTCCAAACCCATGACGTAGTTGCGAGTGACTCCGTATTTGAGGCCGCGCAGCCCGCCGGAGTTTTCGGCCACATTGCCGCCAATCGTCGAGATCTTCATCGATCCCGGGTCGGGCGGGTAGAACAGCCCGGCCGCGCCCGCGGCCTCCGCCACAGCCAGGGTGGTGGCGCCCGGCTCCGTGAGCAACGTCAGATTCGCGCGGTCCAGTTCGACGATCTTGTCCATCTTCACGGTGCACAGCACCATGCAATTTGGACTGGGAAGACTGCCACCGCTCAGGCCAGTGCCGGACCCGCGTGTGACCACGGAGGTGCCGGTTTCGTTGGCCAGCTTCAAAACCTCGCTGACGTGGCTTGCAGAAAGGGCAAAGACGACGCATCCCGGCATTTCCTGAAGCGCGGCAGTGCCGTCAAAGGAATACGGGATCACATCCTCGGCGGCCGTGAGAATATTTTTGGCGCCCACGATTTGCTCGAGGCGGTGAAGCGCTTTAGTGGGAAACGACATAATCACCGCTACCCGCCAGCGACGATTCTTACGATCTCGAGCCGGTCGCCAGTCTTGAGCCGTCTATCCGAGAATTCCGAAGGCGCCACAGCTTCGCCGTTGTGCTCGACGACGACGCTGCGAGGCGGCAGGTTTTGCGCGCGGAGGAACTCTTCAATAGTGCAGGGCAATGCGGCGGCCAATGGCACTCCGTTGGCCGTGATCAGCGCTCGTTCGTCGATCGTGCTCATTCGCTTAATGCGGCGTCCCAATCCTTCCAGACCGGTTCGTAACCCAGGTGCCGAATCAAGTCGGCCACTTCCGCGGGCGAACGTTCATCGGCAATATCAAACTGCGGGGTCGCCAGGCCGGGCCTGCCCTTTTGAGGCGCCCACTCGCTGGAGCCGGAAGCGAGCTCGACGATCCGGCCTCGCTCGGTTCGATGCAATTTATCGTGTCCGGCGCCGGTGTACCCGCCGGGCTCGGTATGGCTGCCGGCGCTCATCAAAGTAATGCCCAGCGGGATGAGGCCATCTCGAAGCTTTGCCGGTTCCCGAGTCGAGAGCACCAGGCCGACGTCCGGCAGGAAAAGGCGAAAGGCGCAAACCAGGTGAACCAGGTCGCGGTCGCTCACCTGCGTCAGCGGTTGGAACTCTCCGGCAGAGGGGCGCAGCCGCGGCAACGAAATCGTCAACTGCGCTTTCCAGCAGGAGCGAAGGAGATGCTCCGCATGGGCCGCGACAGCCAGGGCCTCGATTCGCCAATCGCTCAAGCCAAGGAGCGCGCCAATGCCCAGCCGCCGAAACCCGGCCGCATAGGCGCGTTCGGGGGTTTCCATGCGCCATTCAAAATTCCGCTTCGGTCCGGCCGTATGCATCTGCCCATACACCTGGCGATGGTAGGTTTCCTGGTACACCACCAAACCTTCCGCGCCCGCCGCGACGAGGGGCAGATATTCCTCCGTTTCCATGGGCCCCACTTCCAGCGAGATGCCGGGGATTTCCGGCTGCAGTGCGCGCACGCATTCAGCGAGGTAACCGCTGGAGACGAACTTTGGATGTTCGCCCGCAACCAGCAGCACATTCCGGAAGCCCTGTTCCCTCAAGGCGCGCGCCTCCCGCATCACTTCATCCACGGAAAGGGTGACGCGCAGAATCGGGTTGTCGCGGGAGAACCCGCAATAGCGGCAGTTGTTAATGCACTCATTCGAAAGATAGAGCGGCGCGAACAACCGGATGACTTTTCCAAAACGCCGGCGTGTGAGCATCTGCGATTTGCGGCCCAAACTCTCCAGGCTCCGGGCGCCCGCGGGCGAAATCAGCGCCGCGAAGTCCCACAATGTCAGGCGCGATTTGCGCGAAGACTCCTCCACCATTTGCGCAGTCGCGTCCTGGCAATGCGCCAGAAGCGCGGGCAAAGGAAGCCTGCTGAACTCCGCTGCGAAACTCATGGCAAGACCGTATCAGAAGCGTGGGGGAGGGCAAGAATTGGCGGGCGGACCGGGAGTTTCGGAGTTCTGGCGGCATCGACAAGTCCTGAGCGCGATACGACGTTACGATGAGGGAATTTCTTTTGCCGGTGCGGAGAAACGACTATTCTGGGGTCCATGAATCCCGTGGCACTGATTACAGGCGCCTCCCGCGGCATTGGGCGGGGCATTGCTCTGGCGCTGGCCGAAGTGGGTTATGACCTGGTGATCAATTATGCGGGCAACCAGGCCGCCGCAGAGCAGACGGCCACCGATGCGCTTCGCGCTGGCAAGGACCGCGGTCGGGCCATTCGCGCGGAGATTTGCCAGGCGGACATTGGGTCAAGGGCGGACCGGGAAAGGCTCGTGGAATTCACGCGAGGGAGCTTTGGCCGGTGCGACCTTCTGGTGAATAACGCCGGCGTGGCGCCGAACGTTCGCGCCGACATTTTGGAGGCCGGCGAGGAGAGCTTTGACCGTTTGATTGGCATCAACCTGAAGGGCCCCTATTTCCTCACCCAGCAGGTCGCGAAACAGATGATTGAACAGGTGAAAAGGGCGGGCGCAAATGAACCGGTGTTCAAGCCGAAGATCGTGACCATTTCATCGATCAGCGCTTATACCGCCTCGGTGAATCGCGGCGATTATTGTCTGTCGAAGGCGGCGCTCTCCATGATGACGGCCCTCTACGCCGAGCGGCTGGCGGAATACGGCATCAACGTTTACGAGATACGGCCGGGAGTCATCGCTACAGACATGACCGGACCGGTGAAGGAGAAATATGACCGGCTGATCGCCGACGGATTGACACCGATCAAACGCTGGGGCGCGCCGGAGGATGTGGGGAAAGCCGTGAGAGCCATTGCCCAGGAGTCCTTCCCTTTCAGCACGGGCGAGGTGATCAACGTCGATGGCGGCTTTCATTTAAGGCGACTCTGATTCGAATGCGGGATCGGTTTGAATCGAATGTGAATCTGGCGCGGGATGACAGGGAGAGAATTCCCCTGGATGGCGCGGCACGAATGGAATTCCTGGACCAGCGCCTGCCCGGGCACTCCAAATTACCTGGATGTGGAGGCAGGTCTCCGGAGAGGAGGGGCATTGGCAAATGCCGGGCCTGGATGCTGCCGGTGCTATGCCTCATCCTGGCCGGGTGCGGTCAACGCGGCGTTTCCCCGGCGGATGCCGGACGGGATCAGGCCCGGGCGCCCGCCAGCACCCTGCCGGCCGCCGGCGGGAACCCGATGCCCGATCCAGCCGGCCTGCACAATTTGATGAAGGTATCGGACCAGATTTATTCGGGCGGTGAGCCGCATGGCGAGGAGGGATTTGAGAGCCTGAGACAGCTTGGTATAAAGACGGTGGTGAGCGTGGACGGGGCGAAGCCCAAAGTGGAATTGGCCCGCCAGCACGGCATTCGATACGTCCACATTCCACTTGGCTACGGTGGGATATCTCAGGAAGCGGGTCAGATGTTGGCTCGAGTTGTTCGAGATGCGGAGGGGTCGTTTTACTTTCACTGCCACCACGGGAAACATCGAGGCCCGGCAGCGGTAGCGGTGGCGTGCATTGCGTCGGGAGATAGTGAAACGAAAGAGGGCGCGGCCATGCTCGAGCGGGCCGGCACCAGCAAAGATTACGCAGGCTTGTGGCGGGATGTGGAAAACTATGTTCGGCCACCGGCGGACGCCAAACTTCCAGAACTGATGGAAGCGGCCGAAGTCAGTTCGTTTATAGCGGCGATGGCACAGATCGACCGAGCCTACGATCATTTGAAGTTATGCCGCGAGGCGAACTGGAAAACGCCGCCCGATCACCCTGATCTGGTTCCCGCGCAGGAAGCCCTGCTGTTGCAGGAAGGATTGTTTGAATCGGCAAGACATCTGGATCAGAAATATGACGAGCAGTTCAAAGTCTGGCTGACCGATGCCGAGCGGGCGGCGTCTCAATTGTTAGCCGCCTTGAAGGAGGAGAATGAGGAGGAAGCTGGCGACCGACTGAAGGTCATCGAGCAATCATGCAGGCAGTGTCATCGCCGGTATCGAAATTAGGTTTTGTCGCCTCGTTCGGGGCTGATCGGGTTCTTCGTTCCTGTCGGGTGATTTGGTGATTGGACTCAATGTTTGCCATTCGCGATGTGCTATGGTGTATTGTTTGAAACTTCGCCAAAGTGGCGGGAGCAACCAAATTGAATTATGGCTACGACCACCCCAGACGGCCCGATCATCCAAAAGACGCGGGAGTTGTGTGAAACCATTCTGCAGCAGCCTGAATACAAGCAGATGCGCCAGCGGATCGACAGTTTCCTTTCGGACGACAAAGCCAAGACCCAATACCAGACTGTGGTGGAGCAGGGCGAAATGCTGCAGCAGAAGCAGCAAATGGGTATGCCGTTGTCGAACGAGGAAATTGCGGAGTTTGAAAAGAAGCGCGAAAGCCTGGTGAACAATCCGGTCGCGCGGGACTTTCTCGACGCGCAGCAAGAGGTGCAGAACCTTCAGAAGTCTGTGGCGGAGCATGTGGCCAAAACGTTTGAGTTGGGGCGCCTGCCCCAGACGGAGGATTTCGACTCCGGTTCCTGCGGCTCAGGTTGCGGTTGCCATTAGTGAACTGATTCGGTTCCTCCGGGCTTCCCCGGCGCGCCGACAGGAATGTCGGCGTTACGGCTGCGACGACGGCTCGATACGAGTTTTAGAGCTGGCTCCCTCCTGATCTGAATCTTTGCGTTTTCTCCGCAGCAACGCGTAAGCTGGGTGCATGAACGCATTTTCCCGCCGCCAGTTTCTGGGCAGCGCGGCGACGGTTGGCGCCGCCCTTGCGGCCACGCCTTCGGTGCTGGCGCAAATTGCCGGCGAACGTCCTGAACGCGCGCCGGCGGTTTCCATTTTGAATCCCCGCACCCGGGTTCCAGTCAGCCTGATTATTGACGACTCGACCTGTCTGGTGAATCTGGCCCATTTTTGCATCCCGCAGTTTGCCGAGGTTTTCCCGGATCGTTACAAGCAGGATTGGCGGAGTTTGCCGCGCGAGATTCCGGATGCGTTTGTCCGCAAGTTTGGCGAGTGGTGCCACGAGCATGGCGTCAAAGGCAAATACAGCATCGTGCCTTACCCTGCTTGCGTGGGGTGGATCGACCGCGAGATGCCTGGCTGGTCGAAGGCCGAGCTGGATGAAAGTCTGAAGCTGGTGCGCGAATTGATGATGCCGGACTGGGACATCCATCCGGAAATGGTCACGCATACCTGGGGCATCAACACGAAGACGGGCCGGCCTTATCCGGAGCGCACGGAACGTTTCATGGAAAACTGGGGGTTCAGCGCGAACCGGTCGGTGGATTTCCTGGCGGACTACCTCGGTTACGCGCTCACTCTTCTGAAGCACGTCGATTTGCCTTGCGAAGGCATCACGACCCCGGGCGGTTTTGGCAATCGTGTCCTGCCTGAGCTGGCGCAGGCCACGTTGCAGTCCTGCCGCGACGTCTTTAACGCCGAGATACCGCATTATTTCCGGCACCTTTATACCGATGATCGCAGCGTGGCGCCGCGCGTGGAATACGCCTCCGGAATCGGGGGAGCTGATCCCAGGTGCGTGGTTTCAATCATTGGCTGTACGGGCGATTGGTTCGGCGGCTGGGATGGCCTCGAACGCGGATCGGTGGATCGCTTTATCACCGAAGACCTCAAGGGCGGCCGGATGCCGGAAGTCATCAACAAGGGCGAGCCTGCCATCATGGTCTGTCATTGGCCGGGGATTTACTTCAACGGCGAGGAAATCGGGTTCAACATTTTCAAGGAAATCGTCCGCCGCCTGCACTCGGCCTACGACAATCTGGCATGGATGAAATTGAGCGAGATTGCGCGTTACTGGGCGGCCAGGGAGCTGACGCGCGTTGAATCAGCGAATGGCAGGTTGCACTTTCAGGCTCCGTTCGCCTGTCCGGCCTTTACCGTGCAGTTGAAGCCGCATGGAGGCATTCCGCCAAAGCTTTTGCAAAGCGGGCAGGAACGTCCGTTGACCGAGGTGCCGCGCGCCCTCGATCTGAAGAGCGGCACCTGGACGCGCCAGGGCGATCAGGTTATCGCTTGCTTCGATCTGCCCAAGGGACCCTCCGAGCTGCTGGTTTAAACTTTGGCGTGATGGTGCGAGCGCGTTTTTGCAGGAACGGGAGCAGCCCCCGCAAGGAGACTCCGGCTTTCCTGCTCCAAAGCACTGTGAGTCCCAAGCCGGCTTCGACCGAATTGCGGGTCAGGCGGAAGGTTGCGACTCGCTTCTCCAGGCGGGGGATGCCTTCGGGTTTACCTGCCGACCGCCCGCGGCCCGCGCCGACTCTGGTCATCCTGTTCCTGTCCTTCTCCGTTTTCATGGCTGGCTCCGCACCGGCCCCCTCTTTGACCGCCAGTTTGAGCCGCAACCTTGTTCCGGTGGGAGAAACCGTGACTCTGAGTTTGACGCTTCAGAATGCGAATCCTTCCGCCGTTCCCGTGCTGCCGGCTTTGACCAACCTGGTTCAGATCGGGGCGCCGCGGCCGGTTCATTCAGTGAACATCGTGAACGGCGAGACCTCCTCTCAGACCATTTTCCACTACCAGCTTCAGGCAATGGCTCCGGGCGAAGTGACCATTCCGGCGATAAGGGCGCAGGCCCAGGGCAGCTTGCTGACGAGCCAGGCCTTATCGCTGATAATCGTTCCGTCAGCCTCGTCTCAGACGCCATCAAGCCCGACCCAGTTTGCCTTTCTCAGGCTGCTCCTGGCAAAGAACGAGATTTTTCTTGGGGAAGCGTTGCCCATCGAGGTGCACGTTTACTACCTGGCGGCGCGCGAAGCCCATCTTCCGCAATTGCCCAGTCCGGGATTCATCTCCGGAAAAATGGCCCAGGGACCGCAAACCTCTTCCAGAGTTGGGCAGGCCGATTATCATGTCGTGCCTTTTAAAAGTTACGTCAGAGCTGTCAAAGCGGGCGATCTTGTCCTGGGACCCGCCACCATGACCCTGTCCGTGCCGCGTCCGAACAGCCGGAGGACCATTTTCGGCGATTATGCGGGTTGGCAGACCGTGACGTTGCAGAGCGAGTCTCATCAGGTGCGCGTCCTCCCGTTGCCTGCGGAAAACGTGCCTCCGACTTTCAATGGCGCGGTGGGCATTTACAGTCTGGCCGCCAGCGCCGGTCCGACCAATCTAAACGTGGGCGATCCGATCACCGTGAAAGCGACCCTGAGCGGACGCGGCCTGCTTGAATCGCTTTTGTTGCCCGACCAAGCGCACTGGAGCAATGCTTTCAAGGCCTATCCCCCAAACAGCGCCATCCAGGCAACGGACCAATTGGGTCTGGCCGGCAGTAAAACGTTTGAACAGGTCGTCATCCCGCTCGAACCTGAAATCAAGACGTTGCCGCCATTGCGCTTCAGTTATTTTGACGTGGAACAAAAGGCGTATCGCACCTTGAACGGGCCGGCCTTTCCACTCGAGCTTCGCGCGGCGCCCCCTTCGCCCCTTCCTGCGACGGCTGCGAACGCTTCGTCATCGAAAGAGGAACCCGAGTTTGCCCATATCAAAGCGCGCCTCGGTGAAATCCGCAGCTCCGGTGTGCCGCTGCTGATGCGGCCCTGGTTCATTGCCCTGCAGGCGGCTCCGCTTTTGGCATGGCTGGCTGCGGTATTCTGGCGACGGCACCAACATGCCATGGCCCACAATCCCCGGCTGCGTCGCCGCCGCGAAGCCGGACGCCAAATGCAGAAGGGGCTGGCAGACCTCCGGCGCGCTGCCGAAACGGGCGATAGCCAAACTTTCTTTCGCACTGTGTCTCGCCTGCTTCAGGTTCGCATCGGCGAGCGGCTCGACCTGGCTGATTCCTCGATTACCGAAGCTGTGGTCGAGGAGAGGCTCCGCGGCGCAGCCCCCGAGGACGTGTTGGAACGCCTTCATGAATTGTTCCGCGTTTGCAACCATGCTCGCTATGCCCCCGAGCAGCATGACCACGAATTGACGGCTCTGTTGCCGAAAGTCGAATCGCTCCTCGCCGACCTGGGGAAAATCAAATAAAGCGCCCGGCTGCTTCCTCGAGCGGCTCATGGCCAGGATTGGCCCGTTGTTAAAGCGCCAGAGGACTAAGAGGACTGGCGCAGTCCAAAACCTGGCGGACCTCCCAGCGGCTCGGGTGAACGCGAAGCGTCTTGGACTGCGGGTAGTCCTCTACCGCTTTCTTCCGGAGCGTGCTGAGGCTGATGGGCAAGATTCCCCCGTCGGCCATCCTGTGTCCGCGGGCAAAGCGCCAGAGGACTTAGAGGACTGGCGCAGTCCAAGACCTGGCGGAATCGCCCGGCTGCTGCGGCTGAGGACAGCCGCACGCCGGTGTAGCGGGCCTGTTGGGGCGGTTGGGACGAAATGGGGTTGAAAGCTTATGCTCGATGTCTCTAGGATATTCCCGCACCGAAACAGAGCGCATGGAAGCGAAGCTGTCACGAAGACCAGGATGAAGACAGGGAACGACACTGACACGGCGTTGATGTTGCGCAGTTCGACTGTGCTCATTGCGGAGGACAGTTCCGATGACGTGCTGCTGCTGCGTCGAGCCTTTAAGCAACTCGAGTGGGATGGGCCGATCGAAGTTGTTTCGAACGGCGAGGAAGTCATCCGATACCTGACTGGCAGCGACCGTTATCAGGACCGAACCCGTTACCCCCTCCCCTTTCTTGTGCTGCTCGATCTGAAGATGCCCTGCAAGGATGGTTTCGAAGTATTGGCGTGGTTGCGCGCTCAACCTCAATTCAAATCGCTCCCCGTCCTGGTCCTGACTTCCTCGACGCATTCAAAAGAGATCGCGCGCGCATACGAGCTTGGAGCCACCTCTTATATGGTGAAGCCGGGCGCTTTCGAGCACATGGTGGAAACCATCGACGCGGTATTGAAGTTTTGGCGCCTGATTCATCAGCCTCCAGCTTCAACCAAGACCGGCACGGAACGGGGGTCCCGCTCTTGATCGGCCTCTTTGAATCCGAATTCTTCGGTTCCTGTTTCCTGGAATCAACGGCTCTTGGGGTTTCCCAGGGAAATGACGGGCCAACTAACCCGAAGCGGGCTTTTCCCTGTCCTGCCAGTCCAATCCGTCGAAGGGGTTGTTCGAGAACTCCTCGGACGGCCGGGCGTCATTCTCCGCATCCGGGCGTTCCCGCTGAGGCGACGCCGCTGACTCGCCATCGGGCTGGCTGTCCCGCGGGTTCTTAGCGCGCTTGTTTCGCGGCAATGGACTCAGCATGACGGTCAGGCCGCGGCCAACCAGGCGAGGCGCCGCGTCGGGATGGCCGTAAGGCGCGACATCCTGAATGAATTTCTGCACCACCTGAAAACCAAACTCCTTGTGAGCCATCTCGCGCCCGCGAAATCGGAGCGTCACTTTGACCTTCATTTCGTCACAGAGAAAATCGATCGCATGAGTCAGCTTCACCCCGAAGTCATGCGGGTCGATCGAGGCGCTTAACTGAATCTCCTTAACCTTGTGGGCATGGTGGTGTTTGCGCGATTCCCGGGTCTTTTTGGCCTGTTCGTAGCAGTATCGTCCATAATCGATCAGGCGGCAGACAGGCGGCGTAGCATTTGGCGCCACCTCCACCAGGTCCACCCCTCTCGAACGCGCGAGGTTGAGGGCATCCCCCAGGCCGAGGATTCCGAGTTGCTGTCCGTCCGCCCCCACCACCCGCACTTCGCGGGCACGGATTCTCCCGTTGATTCTCGTATTGGAAGCGCCGGAATAAGTAAAACGTGGAGCGTACGGGCGACTCAAGCTCCCCTCACCGGTTGAAACTTATCCATGCAGAAATAATCACCGTTTAGCTTATCGAACCGACTGCCCAGGCCATTTAAGCGACGGTAATCTATGCAGCAGACCTCTCGGCGGCAAGTCAAATCCTCTTTGCGATTCGATTTTCCAGAACATAGTTTTGCCCGGATTATTCGTCGTGGTCGCGGGCATCGGTCGCGGCCTTTATCGTCAATCTTTTAAGCGTGCGCATGGCCGCTGCCGCTTTTATCTTCGCGCCCAGTCGTCATGCCAACACTCAAACCATTCGCCGCCCTGCGGCCCAAACCCGACTTGGCAGCAAAGATTTGCGAGCTTCCTTATGACGTCATGTCGTCCGAGGAAGCGCGTCGGATCGCCGCCGGCAATCCCCTCAGTTTCCTCCGCGTGAGCAAGCCGGAAATCGATCTTCCCTCCGAAACGAATCCCTATGTCGACTCCATTTATGCAAAGGGGAAGGAGAATTTCACCCGCTTAATCCATGAAGGCGCTCTCCGTCAGGACCAGCAGCCATGCTTCCATCTCTACCGCCAGATTATGGGCCGGCACCAACAGCTTGGCCTGGTCGCGGTCGCAAGTTGCGACGATTATCTCCACGGTGTCATTAGGAAACATGAACTCACGCGGCCGGACAAGGAGCAGGATCGCGTCCGGCATATCGACACACTGGACGCCCAAACCGGCCCGGTCTTTCTGACATACCGGGCCGTGCCCGGCCTGGATTACTTCTTGAATCGGTTGACCGAGGCAAACCCGGCCGTCGATTTCGTTGCCCGGGATGGGATCAGGCATTCGTCGTGGATGATCGACAGCGCCGACGCCATCGAGTCGATTCGCCAGGCATTTGTGGGTATCCCCAACCTCTACATTGCTGATGGTCACCACCGCAGCGCTGCCGCCGCGCGGGTGTTCCAGGAACGAAAGGGCTCGGGAGAAAGCGCCTGGTTTCTGGCGGTGATCTTCCCGCATTCGCAAATGCAGATCCTCCCCTATAATCGCCTCCTCAAAGATCTCAGTGGCCATTCCAGCGCCGCGCTCCTGGAGAAATTGGAGGGTGTTTTTACTATCCAGGACAAAGGTTCGCCACAACCGGCTCACCGTCACCAATTGGGCTTTTACATGGATAAACGTTGGCGCGCCCTCGCTTTTCGGCCGCATCTCGCCGCCATTTCGGACCCGGTCGAGAAGCTCGATGTCACGTTGCTTCAGAAACAGGTGTTGGCTCCCATCTTCGGGATCGACGATCCGCGCACCAGTCAACGCGTTCAGTTCGTCGGGGGGATTCGCGGCACTGCCGAACTCGAAAGGCTCGTGGATTCGGGCGAGAATGCTTGCGCCTTTTCCATGTTCCCCACCAGCATCGAAGAACTGATGGCGATCTCGGACGCGGGCGGCATCATGCCGCCCAAAAGCACCTGGTTCGAGCCCAAGCTGCGCGACGGGATGTTTTGTCACTTGATTTGAGCGCGCGCCGGGGCGGTTCTGGAGCGCAGAATCTCCGCGCGCGAATGGCATGGAGCGCTTGTGCTTGCGCTCTCCCGGCGGCAGTGGACCCGGTTTATCAGTCGGAAACCGAAGCGGGTGAGATCAGACCACCCGGCGCATTTGCACCGCATCGACCATTTGATCGCCGGCGTCCATCGAAGTGATCACCACGCAAGTGTCCCCTTCTTTCAGCAGGTTCCGCTTCAGCAGAGTTTTCAAAGCCAGCCGCACGTTTTGCTCCGGATCAACGTGATCGTAAGCAATGACAAACGGCGTCACTCCCCGATAAAGTGTCAACGAATCGGCCACCTCGATTCGGTCGCAGAAGGCGAAGATGGGAGAATAGTGCGGACGCGCCCAGGCCGCATTCCGCGCCATGTGGCCGCGGAGGGTAAAAACCAGAATCGCGTCTGCTTTCAGATGGTCCGCCATGACCACGGCGCTCTTGACCATTTTTTGCCGTGGACTGGTGAGATTGGCGTCTTCGTGGTAGCCGGCGCCGCCACTCCGCTCGATCCGCATTGAAATGCGCTCAAACACTTCGAGGCATTTCAGCGGATACTTCCCCACGGTCGTTTCGCCGCTCAGCATGATCGCATCCGCCTGCTCGAAGACGGCGTTGGCCACATCGGTAATTTCAGCCCGGGTCGGCAGCGGATTCTCGATCATGCTTTCCAACATGTGCGTCGCCACGATGACCGGGCGGCCCAAACGAGCGCACTCTTTCACGATCTTCCGCTGAATGATGGGCATCTCCTCGTAAGGCACCTCAATCCCCAGATCCCCCCGCGCCACCATGATTACGTCGGCTTCCTCAATAATTTCGATCAGGTTTCGCACCGCCATCTGATCTTCAATCTTGGCCACGATGGGCGGCTTGTGCCGCGAAGAGGCGATCAGTTTTTTCAAATCGGCGATGTCTTTGGCCTCGCGCACGAATGACAATGCGAAGTAATCCGCGCCCACTTCCAGGCCCAGTGCGACGTCGGCCTTATCCTTCTCCGTCAGCGAGGGCATGCTGACCTTGACCCCGGGGAGATTGATGTGCCGGCGGCTGCCGAGCTTGCCCGGGGTGAGCACTTCGCATTCGACCTTGTTGGCATGTTTGGCCAGCACTTTCATGTGGATCTCGCCATTGTCGATCAGGACCACGTCGCCGACCGCGATGTCGTTGACAAAATTCTCGTAATTAACGTCCACCGAATGCAGTTCCTCGCTCCTCTCACCGCGGACGGTCAGCACAAAGCGTTGCCCCGGCTGGAGGTCCAGTGGCACCGGCAGATCGCCGGTGCGAATGGCCGGTCCTTGCGTGTCCATCAACACACCCACTGCCGCGCCGCGCGCCTTGGCCGCGGATCGGATATCGCTGACCACACGGCGCACCCAATTGTGCGGCGCATGCGACATATTCAGCCGCGCGACGTTCATGCCTGCGTCGATCAGCTTGCCGATCATCTCGGCCGAGTCGGTGGAGGGTCCGAGGGTGGCCACGATTTTGGTCTTTCGCATCATGCGTTCTTCGCGAGCAACTTAGAAACAAACGGCCCGGGATTTGAAGGCTTTATTTGAAGGGATCTCTCCAGGTCCGGCGAGACCGCAACAAACGTCCTCGTCCAAGATGCTCATCGGACGACTGAAAGCGGCGCGAATCCACTCGGCGTGACACCAAAAACCACTTGGGGCTTGATCTTTGACCTGCCTGCCGCAGAATGTTCTCGAAGGACAGTTCTGTTTTTATGGCTGATATTGCGAACCGATACCCCGACAACGTTACAGGCAAATACTTTGTCGATAATCAGTGCATTGACTGCGATTTGTGCCGGGAAACGGCTCCGACCAATTTTACCCGGAACGACGACGGCGGTTATTCCTACGTCTTCAAGCAGCCCGAAAGCGAAGAGGAAGAGAAGCAGTGCAAGGAAGCCATGGAAGGCTGTCCCGTGGAGGCCATCGGGAACAACGGCGACCAACCATCTTCATAATAGCCGGCGAGGCAGGGCGTAACGAAAGTCGGGGCCTGCTCACCGCGGTTCCTCCCGGGATTAGGCGAAAGAACTCAGGGAACGCGCCGCGGAGAACGCCGGAACCCGTTCTGAGCCCAGACCCGCCAGACCATCCAAAAGGCTTCCCGCACGATCTTCCCCGACATCTTGGAACTGCCTTGAAATCGGTCGGTGAAGATGATGGGCACTTCCGCGATTTTCATCCCTTTCATCCAGATTTTGTGGGTGAGCTCTATTTGAAAGCTATAGCCGTTGGAGCGAACCGCTTCCAGGTCGATGGACTGAAGCGTTTCTCGGCGGAAACATTTATAGCCTCCGGTGGGATCGGAGAAAGGCATGCCAGTGATGATCCGCACGTATTTGCCCGCTGCCATG
>CAZCUL010000469.1:0-20010 GCA_964501475.1 uncultured Verrucomicrobiota bacterium
TTTCGTTCCGGCCCCACGCGACGTTGTGCGGGCTGGGAACAGAGGGACGGACCGGCTCGACGAACGCCCAATGATTCGTAGAAGTCCGACCAGCCTGCGCCGCGGCGAAGGCGTCTTTCGCAAACCAGCCTTGAGCAAGGAGGATTGCCATGGCGACCGGCCCTAATGACCGCAGCGCGAATCTGAAAGAGGCCGAAACCATCGGGCCCAGATTAACGCTTCCGGATACGGGGTTTCAAGCCAGGCGAGAGTGAAATAGCAATCCTCATTTTGCGGAGCGCGGCTGTACCCAGCCGCAGCGGGCAGGAACTCGAAAAGGATCTGGAGATTCTCCCGCGTGAGCCCGTTCCCGGCTCCTGCGGCTTATAATGAGAATCGCTGGATGTGCAAAGTGTGAGACAGAGCTCAGCGGTCATGTGGCCGACAAAACCTCCGTCAGTTGCCGCGCAAGCTGGGGGCCGATGCCGCTCTCCTCATGCTTGAAATAAACGTAAATGTCTTCCAACTGCCGCTGTTGCTCCGCGATGGTGGCCGCCCAGCGGCGGATGTCCTCTTCCGTGTAAGTGGCGTCCCTCAAGCGAAGGTAGCCGTGCCGCGCCGTGAAGACAGCGGGCGTGGTGAGCTTTTCGCTATCGGCTACGCAAAGGGCGGCATTCTTCGACCGCAGGGCTGTGAACACCTCGTCGTCAAACCAGGAGGCGTGGCGAAACTCGAAGGCGCCTTTCATGCCCTGAGGCATCATATCGAGGAAAGCCTTCAGCACTGCGGCATCCTTTCGGAAATAGGGCGGCAACTGAAACAGAACGGCGCCAAGTTTCTCGTTCAACCGTCCCGCCATTTTCCAGAAATAGTCCAGCACTTCCTGGCAATCGCGAAGCTTCTGCGTGTGTGTGATTTTCTTAGGCGCCTTCAGGCTGAAGCGAAATCCGCCGGGCGTCCCCGCAGACCATCCATACAGCGTCTTGGCGTTGGGGATGCGATAGAAGGTATAATTGATTTCGGTGGTTCGAAAACGGTCTGCGTAGTAGGCCAGCATTTTCGGCGCGGGGAGGTCGGGGGGATAGAAGGTCCCTTTCCACTCGGGATACTGGAAGCCGGAAGTGCCAATCCAGACCATGATGAGGATCATTACCAACCGCACCCCCTTTGGGAACCTCCTTTTAGCAGGCTGTTGCGGAAGCGGCGCATTGGCAAAGCCCCGATGGCAGGCCACAAAATCCTCGAATTGTCGAACGAAACTTCGTAGCCTTGGCTTGTCCGGAAGAAGATTGTCATCGTAACGGACGATGCCGGGAATCGCATGAAATGCTTTATGCGAAGTAAGAACCCCCAGGATTTGGACGCGAATCGAGGCGATGAACCGGAAGAACGCTCTGGAGTGGGCCGGCAGAGCGCAGCGGCGACGGCGCTTTGGCTGCGGCTTCCGCAACGACCAAAGCCAAAGCGGTGTCGCTCCCGCTGTGGCGGGATTGCCACCGCAGTCCAAATTCCACCACATCGCAGCACGGTTCTATGGAGAGAGCCTTGACCTCCAAGATTGGATGCGCATTGGGACCATGAACCGGTGCCTTCGCTCCCGCCCTTCGGACACCCTCTCCTCCATTCGGAATGGAGGAGAGGGACGGGGAGAGGAGGTTCATGGGGATGTCATCCGGAGTTTCGGAATATTTTCCAGCAAGTGAAATCAAACGTTTAGGACATCAGGCATGCCGCTCACTCGCCATTGTTACTCTTGCGGATGGGAATACGCGCTCCCAGGCCAGCCTGGACGGACTGAGAGCTGCCATCAATGCGGCGCGGACCTGAAGGTCTGCCTCAACTGCATGCACTATGATGTGCGCTCGGCTTACCAGTGCAAGGAACGCCGCGCCGAACCCGTGGCGGAAAAACATATGGCAAATTTCTGCGAATACTTTGAGTTTGTCCGCCGCGAATGGGGCGGACCCAAGGGGCCAGACAGTCGCGAGCAAAGTGCGCGTGACCAACTGAAGAAATTGTTGGGAGATTGATTCGATGGCGCGGCCCTGGCGGCGGCAAGGTCCGGGCGAAAACCGATTAAAATGCCAAAGGTTGAACTCTAAATCCCAAGGTGCCCCGGGCGCTGGTGTTTCACCGTTTCAGCATTCAGCCTTTAGCATCGGCCTCGCAGTGGGGCGTGCGCGCATCGAGCATTAATCTTCGACCGGCGCGGGTTTGCGGTCGTTCACGCTGATCCGGATTTCGGCGCTGTTGCAGCGGATTTCGGGCACATACATCGCATGGCCTAGCACGGGCAGAGCGTGAAACTTCCCGGGCACTTCAGCGCGCAGATCGTAGGTCAATTGCCAAACGCCTTCCGGTAGCTTGTCGATGAACAACGCCACTTTCCGGTCGCGCAATTCCTGGTAAACCCAGCGCCTCCGCCCCGTGAAATCGGAATCCGCCAATTTGCCGGGCGGCCCGATCTCAGGCGGCACTGACACGATGTCTCTAGCGGCCGCGACCGCGCCCATGAGGTTCAATCGCGGACTGCCGAAGAACTTCCACGCCGCCGCCGGAATGAGCGATGCCTCTTCTTTGCCGCCGAATTTGCGGTCCACCGCCCCCGCCTTGACTTCGCGCGCGTAAAGCGATTCCCCACTCCGTATCTGCACCGCTTCCAGGCCGGCGGGCTTCAGGTCTTCGAAGACCAGGTATTCGTAATTGTTCTTTGCTTCGATGGTGACGACGACTTCCACGCGGTCGCCGCTGGCCACTTCGCCGCCATCCTCGAGTGCCTGCCGGTCGTAAACGTAGCCTTTGAGCAAGGTCGGGCGGCCCACCAGCTTGAAGTATTCGCGTCGAACGAAGATTTCATTGCCCGCAGGGGTGACCGGCTCTTCCAGGCTGAAGAACTTCGCTTGCGCCGCAAAATAGATCGGGCCATTGCCGCTCTTGCGAACTATCCGGATCTCATTGGCGGTTTCCTTGATCAGTCCGCCGTCGATTTGGAAAAGGCTTGGAGCGCCAATCGCATCGGCCCCTTCCAGTTTCCTGCTGGCGATGGATTGGCCGTTCACCAACAGTTCGTATTCGAGATCGGGCGAGAGCTCGCCGCTCACACGCAGATAATCGGTCAGCGCCAGAACCACAATGGCTGTGTCACGCGTATTGCTCCATTGGGCGCCGCGACGGTTCTTCACCAGCCAATTCGTCACTGGCTCGATCAACTCGTTCTTCGGATCGATCCGCAGCAACGCCCGCAAAGCAAAAGCCGTCGCTTCCACCCCGCCGTCGGACCATCGATAATAAATGCCGTCTTCGCCCCAATGCGCCGTGCCGAGCACCGCGGCACTGGACTTTTGTTCGCCCCGCATCACCACCGACGTATCCGGTGTCTTGTCGATCTTCACGCCGTTGACGAGGTTGCGGACGAGCACCTGTGCCTTGTCCGCATCGCCGTATTGGTGGGCGCTCAAAGCGAGCAGGGCGCGGGTGTAGGCGTTCAACTTCTCGCGGTTCTTCCAAAGATTGTCCAAGGCGGCCGCCTGGAACTTTCCGATCTGACCTTGTTTGGTTGAAGCGTGGTTGGCGGAGAGCGCGTGCAGCATCCAGGCTTGAATGTCGTAATTGGTCTCTTCCTCGACCAGTTCCTTGTCCAGATATGCCGCCCCGCGGCGAAGCGAATCTCCCTTGATGTCGATGCCGGCGTCCTGGGCAAGCGTCAGCCCCCAGACCACGTAAGCGGTCATGAAATGATCGCTCTCGCCTTCCTTCCACCAGCCCCAGCCGCCGTCGCCGTGTTGGAAATCGTAAAGCCGCTTCAGACCGGCCTGGACCATTTCATCGAGTTTTTGCAACTCCTTCTTTCCCCGGGGTTGCGTTCGATCGGCGTGTTGTCGCTCGATGCCGCCAAAAACGCGGCTCATCACATCCTCGGGATGCAGACCCAGATCGCGCAACGTTTTCGCCACAATCGATGCGGGCAGAAAGCGGCTCATGGTTTGTTCGGTGCAGCCGTAGGGATAATCGATCAAGTAGGGCAGGGCATCGAACATGGTGACCGCCATGCTCGGACTGACCTGAACGCTCAGGGTGGTCGAACCTTCGCGCCGCTCCCGCGGCAGGTTCAAGGTGACGGTGATGTCATCGGCGCGGACCTTGCCTGATCTGGCGATGAATTTATCGATGCCGTGATCGTGAACGACAAAGGTCTTCTCCATGGCGTCGGCGTGCTGGCCGGCCTGGCCGGCGACTTTAATCCTGGCCATGCCGGGCTTTTGCACCGAGACCGCCCAATCCACGCGCCCTTCGCCATTGGCCGGAACGGTTACTGGACCGGCCTTGCCTTTGGTGAACTGGCCGTTTTCGTAAAGCCCGCTCACGACCAGCCCCTCGGCAGTGATCGAAGGCGTCACCGTCACTTCGCCTTCGGTGTTGTTGTTGATGACCGCCGAAACCGCCACCAAATCGCCCACGACAAAGAAGCGCGGCGCTTGCAAACGCACAATGAGCGGCTGGCGGGTCCGCGTGTTGGTGGAGCTGTTGCCGAATTGATTCGCGCCGGTCACGGCGCGGGCAGTGGCTTTCCATGTGGTTAGTGAATCCGGGAATTTTACGGTGGCCTTCCCGATACCGTCCGAGCCGGTGACAAGGTCCGGTTTCCAAAGGACCGTTGAACGAAAATCGCTGCGAACCTGCACGGCGGGTGTTTCGCCGCCTGGCGGCGCGGCCTCCGTTGATCTTGCCGCGAGCTGTTCCATCCTGTCATCCGCGTCGAAAAGGTTCAGGTTCCTTCCCAACAACGCGGCGGCCGGCGCGCTTGCCGACGCTGGCTCCGCCCCCAGGGCAGCCGCGCCGCGGCCCGCCAATCCTCGAAACTGGAGATCATTGCGGCGCACGCCGTCGCGGGCATAGTAGTCCAATTCGTCCCCAAGCTTGCCACTCCTGCGCCTTTCTTCCTGCTCCCGCAGTTCCGCCAGTTGCTCCACATCGACCAGGCGCTTTTGCTCATCTTCAACCAGCCGGGCGTAGCCCTTTTGGTTGAACGTGCTTTGGAGCCGGACGCGCTGGTGGCGCTTCTCTCCGTAAAAGAATTGGCGCGGATCACCGGCGTATTCCTGCTGAATGTAGAAAACCGATTCATCCACGAAGCTGAGCGCCACTTCCGCCGCGACCGGCTTGCCGTCATAGTCGCGGGTGGTGACCGTGAGGGTTCCTTCCTGGCGCGGCTCATACTGGCGCTGGTCCGTGGCGACATCGACCGTCAGGAAATGTTTCACCGGCGGAACAACAATCTCCTCGGTGTCGGACATGATCTGACGGTCGCTGACCAGCGTGGCGCTCAGAAAAATGTTCGGCACATGCTCCTCGGTAATGGGAAGCTCGACCAGTTTCACCGTTCCCGAAAGATGCACCAGTTGATAACTGTAAAGCTCTTCGCCCTCGACGCTGAAAAGCACATACCGATCATTGGTGGGCACCACCAGCATGACCGGCGCTTTCTGGCCGGCTTGGAACGTGTCCTTGTCCGCAATGATCTCGACGCCTCCATGGTGATAACCCAGCTCCGTGGTGGTTCCCGTGCTCACCCAAACCGCGGTCTCTGAACGAATCGGTGTTGGCAGGCGGCCGGGCAACGGCTGGTCTTCGCTGGTCCAGGCAAGGCGATAATATCCTTCCTGCTCCGGCGTAAAGGTCAGTTCGGCCGCGCCGTTGGTGTCGGTCTTCAGCGAGCGCGTCAGAATGTCGTCGTGCTCGTAACCGCGGAATTTCAAACGCCAGCCCGGCTCATCCGGTTTGGGAGGTGGCGGCGGAAAGATCGTCATCGAACGGCGCAGTTGTTTGAGTTCCTCGCCTTTGACTTCACGGCCATTGGGATCGATCCAAATCTCGAACCAATAATCACGAGTCACTTTGACGATGCCTTCAACTTCCATTGGATTGCTGTTTGCATCGAGCGCTTTTAAGTTGATCGTGACCTTGTCCTGCGGACGATAAATCCGGTGCTCCGGCTCGGCATAAACGTAGTAACGCTGCTGCGTCACGCGGACTGTGTCGCTTGCGGTGATCTCGCGGCGGGAGGCATCGGTCACGCGCGCCTCGATGCGGTATTCGAAGTCCTGCCCGGCATCTTTGGGCGTCTCGAAGCTCAGCTTCGCTTTGCCGGTGGCATCGGTCTTGAGGGTTTCCCGCTTCACCACCTGTCCTCGGCCGCCCCAATGGCGCCTGCGCGTCTGCGACGAATCCTCGTAGAACCATGGGAATTCACGCGGGCGCGGCCAGTAATGGTAAAACGGATTCTGATACACCAGCAGTTCGACTTCGGCGTTGGCCACGGCGCCGCCGAAGTAATAGGCGGCTTCGATGGTCACTTCGACTGTCTCACCGAGGCGGTAGGCCTTTTGTTTGCCCTCTTCCTCGGGAAGTTCGATCTGCACTTTGAATTCCGGCAGCTTGTATTCCTCGAGCCGGAAAAGTTGCGCCTGGCCGATCTGGTGATCGCGGCTCTTGTCGCGGAAACTCACGCGGTATTCGCCCAACCGCATGTTCCCGGCAAGATCGAGCGAACCCCAGGCGCTGCCGAACGAATTCAACGTGATCTCGCCCTCCTTCACCAGGGCATTGTCCGGGCCGTCGATGCGATACCAAATCGCTTCATTCGCGGGGGTCGAATAAACCGAGCCGTTATACCGGCGGGCGACGAATTTCCAATGCGCCGTTTCGTCCGGGCGATAAGCCGGGCGGTCAGTGAAAGCGTAAATCCGCCAGGTCGGTTCGTCCCGATAACGACCATAGCTGTTCCCGGTGCTGAAGGCTTGCCGGTCATTTTTGATGGCCGCGGCGAAGAGATCCACGTTGTTCCGCTTCGCGTCCCGGATCTCGAAAAGCGCCAGCCCTTCATCGCTGGTCTTCTTCTCGCTCTGGCGCCAATGCCAGTTTGACCCGTCGTAATACCGTTCCCAAAGCGAAACCGGCGCGTCGCCAATGGGTGATCCATTCAGCGCATTGCAGAAATAAACCAGGGCCTGCCGGCCCGAGGTTTTCAGGACCACAGATGCGTCGGTGATCAAAACGAGTTCGCGGGCTGTTTCGCCGCCGGCCACTGCCTCGATCACATAAGCGCCGGGCTGCAACTCCTCCTCGAGCCGCAAAGTCTCGTGGCCCGGCTTGTGATCGCCCTTGTCCTCGGTGTCCTTGCTCCAGGTCTTGATTTTCTCCAGGCGGACGAGATCGACCTGCTGGAGCCATTGGCTGCTGGAGACTTTGCTGTCGCCGAACCGCACGTCGCGTGTGAGATCCACCGGGTAGAGCGCCAGGTCGATGCGTCCGACGTTCCGCCAGTTCAAGTGATATTGAATCTCCGAGTTCGGCAGAAAGATGTGGGAAACATTGACGTTGACGGCGGGTTTGGTGATGTCGCGAATGCGCTGCTCGGCCTGATCGTAATAGCGGGTTTCGCCTTTACTGAACTCGCGAATTAGACGGCGATAAAGATCGAGCGCCTTTATGTAATCCGGTTCCTGATGCCATTGGCCGTCTCGCAGCTCGACCCGGCCCTGTTGCTCCATCCATTGCGCAAAATTGAAAAGCGCGTCGTCATACCATTCGGTCTTTTGACCGGATTGAACCGCGGCTTCGAACGCTTCGGGAATCCGCTGGCGCAGGTCCCAATCGCCGCCCTGGTGCCGCAGCGTCATGGCGATGAGGTAATTCGCGTGCGCCTTCTCGTTGTCGGTCTTTGCGATCTTCAAATAGTTTTCGAGTATCTGCAGCGGAAGGATGTTGCCGTAATAGCCGTAGTAATAATGGCGGGGCCGGCCCGGCGGTGAGGCGACGGTTTTGACGATCTCGATGTAGCGTTGCCGGGCCAAATCGATGTTTGGCGATCCGGCCCACCAGTCGAGCGCCTTTTGATAATGCTGCCAGGCGGCGCCCCAATTCTGCTGATTGCGCCGGGCCCAGTGAAAGTCGCCGAGCGATTCGTGAACCTCGGCCCAGACCCGGTCCTGCTCTTCCGGGCGCTGGATGTCGCGGACGAGCTTATCGAGCTGCTCGCGGGCCTGTTCGAGCCTGGTGTTGTCTGAAGTTTCTGTGGCCGCCTGTGCGCGCCACATCGTGTCGGCGATGCGAAACTGCACCCAGCGGCGCGCTTCGGGCGAGATCTCCATTTGCGCTGCCTTCTCGTACAGTTCGAGGGCGAGGGCGTAGGATTTTTCGGCATAAAGCTGTTCGGCCCTGGCTTTGATGTCGTCATATTCGGCGGCGGCCGCAGCGGCGAGAAGTCCGCAAGTGAGAACGAGAAGCAAAGTGGCAAATCGTTTCATAAAGGCAACGTTGGATGTGTTGAGAACTGTTGGCAAGCCGTTCATAGGCATCGTTTCCAGAGTGTTGGACGAAACAACGGCGCCGTTGCTCCCGCGCTTTGTTTAAGCCTCGCTTGCTCGGCGCGCTCCGTCGCGCCGGCTTTCCAGCCGGCAGTATCGCCGACATTCCTGTCGGCGCTTCGGAATCAGAACAAGCTCTCTTTCCCAGCGGAAAGCATCTCCAGAACTTTTCCAGCGGCCTCTTCCGCATTGACGGCTGACATCTCGCCGCCCCGCGCTTTGATTTCAACTTCGCCTTTGGCGAGGGATTTTTCGCCCACATTCACGCGGATGGGAAAACCGACCAGGTCGCAGTCCTTGAATTTCACACCGGGGCGTTCGTCCCGGTCATCGAGCAGGACTTCGACGCCGCGGGTTTGCAGTTCGGCGTAGATTTGTTGCGCGGTTTGCATGACTGCGCTCTCCGGCGCCACATTCAACGGCACGACACATACCGTGTAAGGCGCCACGGAGATCGGCCAGATGATTCCGTCCTTGTCGTTGCACTGTTCGATGATGGCCTGAAGGGTGCGCGTCACGCCAATGCCGTAGCAACCCATGATGGCGGGTTGTTGTTGGCCGGCTTCGTCCAGAAATTTCGCGCCCAGGCTTTCGCTGTATTTCGTGCCGAGCTTGAAGACGTGCCCGACCTCGATGGCGCGGCGAATCTTGAGCGGATCGCCGCAGCGCGGACAAGGTTCGCCCGCGACTACACTTCGCAGGTCCGCCCAATGAGCGACCGGGATGTCGCGTTCGATTGAAACGTGACGGAGATGGAAGCCGTCTTCGTTCGCGCCGGTGGTCATGTCAGACGAGCCCCGGAGGAGTTCGTCCGCATAGATAGGGTATTGCGTGCGTTGAACGCCACCGAGGCTGCCGGGCTGGGCTCCCAAAGCGCCCTGGATTTCCTCGGCGGTGGCGGCGCGGAAATTTGTCGAGCCGAGCGCGCCGGTGAGCTTGGCTTCGTTCAATTGCGAATCGCCGCGGAGCAGGATCAACGTGATTTTGCCGTCCACAAGGTAAACGAGCGTTTTGATCTGGCGCTCGGCAGCGACGTTGTAGGGCGGCCTGGCGAGCGCTTCGATTGTGACCGCGCCCGGTGTGGGAAACTTTTCCGGGGCGGCGTTGCCGGTTCCGCTTTTGGCCGGTTGCAGGCCGCTGGCGGCCTTTTCGATATTGGCGGCGTAATCGCCGCGTTCGCAATAGACCACTTCGTTTTCGCCCGTCTCAGCCGGCACCATGAACTCGTGCGAAAACTTCCCGCCCATGACGCCGGTATCCGCTTCCACAGCAATGGCCTTGAGTCCGCACCGCTCGAATATCCGAACGTAGGCGTCATACATTTTCTGATAACTCGCCTGCGATGCCTCATCTGTGGCATCGAAGCTGTAGGCGTCTTTCATGATGAATTCCTTGGCGCGCATCAGGCCGAAACGCGGGCGGATTTCATCCCGAAATTTGGTTTGGATTTGATAAAAATTCTTTGGCAACTGGCGGTAGGAACTTAGTTCGGAGCCGACCAGCGTGGTGATGACCTCCTCGTGCGTCGGGCCGAGGACCCATTCCTTTTTCGCGCGATCTCTCACTTTGAAGAGAACTTCGCTGGCGGTTTCGTAGCGGCCGCTTTGCTGCCAGATTTCGGTGGGTTGAAGCGCGGGCATCAAGACCTCCAGAGCGCCGGCGCGATTCATCTCTTCGCGAACGATCTGTTCGACCTTGCACAAAGCGCGCAGGCCGAGCGGAAGAAAGGTATAGAGACCCCCGGTCAGTTTGCGAATGAGGCCGGCGCGCAGGAGCAGCTTGTGCGAGAGAATTTCCGCTTCGGCCGGCGTCTCTTTCAACGTTGGAATGAAGGCTTCGGTCCAGCGCATACGGGTGCCTGGGATGATGGGGGCTCCAAAAGCGAGCCTGGTTATTTCACGGTGTTGACCAGCGGCGATAATCCCTGGATGCGCACCTCCAGCCGGTCGCCCGATTCGATTGCGCCCACGCCGCTGGGTGTGCCGGTGAGAATGATGTCGCCAGGCATGAGCGTCATGTTCGTCGAGACAAAGCTGACGAGATGGTAACAGTTGAAGATGAGCTGGCTGGTGTTCGAGTTCTGCCGCAACTGGCCGTTTTGGAAAAGCTGAATGGTCAAATCATGCGGGTCGATCTTCGTTTCCACATAAGGACCGACCGGCGTGAACGTGTCGAACGATTTGCACCGCGCCCATTGGCTCTCCGAATTCTGGATGGTGCGGTCGCTGATGTCCTGCGCGGCCGTGTAGCCGAAGATGTAGCGCGCGGCGGCGGCGGGCGTGACGTTGCGAACCCGGCGGCCGATGACGACGGCGAGCTCGGCTTCGAAATCGGTGCGGTGACTGGGAAAGGGAATTTCGATCTTCGCGCCGTCCGGGACGAGCGAGGTGGGCGCCTTCAACCAGAAAAGTGGTTCCTTTGGAAGTGGCTTGCCCGATTCACGGGCGTGGTCGGCGTAATTCAGGCCGACGGCGATCACTTTGGTGGGGCTGATCGGTGTCAAGGTGCGGAGTCCTTTCCAGGGAGTCGGCTTCTTGTCGAAGGAGGGAGAACCAAAGACGTCACCGCGCAGGCGGAACATGTCGCCATCCACTACCTTCGCGTAAAAGATCTCGTCGCCCTTTTGAAATCGCCCGATTGCAGCCATAATGTGGCAGGACTAGTAGCAAATTGAGATCGACAGTCGCAAGCTGAAACTCCTTTTTGGTCCCTTTTGGCAGGTTAATCTCACATGATGCCCACGGGGGCGGCACCCCCTATAATCCTGTGGGGTGATCCAAAAAGGTCCAGGGCAGACGAAACTTTTCGGACAAATGCGCGGCCAGCGCCTTCACGCCGAAGGTTTCGGTGGCATAATGACCGCCGTAGAGGACATTCAACCCCAGTTCCTCGGCCATGCCGTACGTCCAATGCGGTCCTTCGCCGGTGATGAACGTGTCCACGCCTTCCTCCGCGGCCAGTTTCAGTTCCGCCCCGGCGCCCCCTGTCACCACGCCGATCCGGCCACAGACCTTCGGCCCGCCTGGAATGAGCAAGGGTTTGCAACCGGTGGCATGCTCCAGACGCGTCGCGACCGACTCCCGCCCGAGCCGGGCTTTTGATTGAAAACCCAGGTACCGGCCTTTGCTGAAGAAAAATGGCCGCAGGTTCTTTAATCCAAGCGCGGCGCACAGCAACGCGTTGTTCCCAAAGCGACGGTGGCAGTCCAGTGGCAAATGAGCGCTGTAAACGGCAACGTCGTTTTCCATTAGCAGCCTGAGCAATTCATAGCGCGCCCCCGTCCAGGGATGACTTTGTGTCCAGAACAAACCGTGATGCACCACCAGCAAATCTGCCTTCGCATGAATGGCCATCTTAAGGGTCGTCGCCGTTCCATCAACGGCCGCCGCGATGCGTGAGACCTTTCCGCGATTCTGCACTTGCAGGCCGTTGACGGCTCCAGCGTAGTCCTCGATCCGATCGATTTGCAACAGACGATCACAATAACGGGCGATTTCAGACAATCGGGCTTTCGGCATGCAGATAGATAGAATCAGAGGAACGTTGCCAGGTAAAAGCGCAATCGTTCCGGGCGCGTTTTGTTCGCATGGCAATCCGAGCTGTTAAGTTGTTTGCTTCTTTTGTGTGACCAACTTCAAACGTGGGATCGAGAACGCGGTGATGCCAAAGCTGAGTGGTTCCGACTTTCCGGATAGAGCTCAGTTAGGCGCGCTGGACGTGAGGGTGGCCGCGTGAAAATCTCCATGACAATCGACTATGTCACCCCCCGTCATCTTGATCATGCACACGAAATAACTCAATGTTCAACTACTTACTCGCCTGGCTCTCTAGCCTTGACCGGCATGGGTGTCTTCGTTCTCATCCCGGCGAAAAGAAAAATCGAACCGAGGATGATATGGACGATGTGGTCCATCGTCCCGAGAACAAGTGTGTTTGGAATAATCGTGAGAAGATGGCCGCTAGGTTGGCCAAAAATGAAGCCCGCCACTCCGAGTAGTGCAAATCAAGTATCTCGGTTGATTCGCCAGGCGGAAGAAACAAATGGCCGTCCAGCCGTTCAAATCCGCAATCGATCTGTTCTTGCGCGACTATCTCCTCCACGCGGTCAATAGCGGCACGGTGACTATCTGCCACGAGGCGGGCGCCCTTTTCTCCGTGTAGTCGCTCGAGTTCGTAATAACGATCATCAATAGCCGAGACCAAGTGTGCGGTGGTCCGCTCGGTTTCGCCGGCGGCAATTGGGCCATCATCCAGCACCACTACGCTTTTGCCTTCCCGCGAAAGCAGATAGGCCGTTGTTAAACCCGAGATTCCTGCGCCAACAACACACACATCTACGTTGATCTTTTCGCTCAAGCTCGGATGAAGTCGAAGCTCCGCCGTCTTCATCCAAACGCTTACAGTTCGGCGAGAGTGATTGTTCACGTGGATATCTTGCGAGTAAACATTTATCCGCCATGCGTTAAGGTCTTAGACAAGGTGGCCACAACCAAATGCAATCGACCCATCAGAGAGACTTTAAATACTCTGTCAGGTCAGTCTTTTGCGCGTCAGTCAAAGCCAGGGAAAATACCGTGTTGTAATGGTTGACGACGTCAAGCAAGGTAGCAAACCGGCCATCGTGATAAAACCCGCCTCGCGTGTGCGTCCACAGTCCTTTCAGCGGCGCAGTTCGATATCGCTCGTCAGGAGAACGGTTGGCCTGGAAATCATCGATGCCGATTTCCGCTGGAGTGTGCATATTCCATCCCGGTTCAGTGAAAAGTGGCGGTACATGGCAGGTTGAGCATCGCGCGCCGCCATTAAAGAGATCTTTGCCCCGCGTTGCCGCCAAAGAGTCAAAACTTCCAGCCGGCGGCGGGGGAGCCGGAATCGTCAACTGGTAGAAATGCAATGCAGCGAGTTTCGGAGTAACCAGATCCGGATCATTGCGAATGTTTCCAAATCCTTCTCGGGCGGCTATCGGAAATTTCGTCGCATCATTCAGGCGCGGGTCGTAAAAGATACCTTTGCCGTGCATCTCGATATTTGCCACGAACCCGTTCCAGTGAGTAACCGACCCCCAACCGGTCCAGGTATGCAGATTAACACCCGCCAAGCCAAATGCGGGCGGTATCAAAGTAGCTCCCGATTGTCCGTCCGGTCGAAATGCTTTTCCATCGAGGACCAATTCCGCGTCGAATTTCCCAGGCCCCCAGGCCAATAAGACGGTGCGCACTGTAGTCTGGTCGACTCCTAACAATGTGGCGAAGGGAGATAGGTCGGGAGCCAATGCTACAATAGCTCCCACATTCAGGTCCCGATTGGCCCATCCATCAAGGCGTTCGCCGATGCCGGGAGCGAAGGAGTCGTCGACCGTCGAATGACAAATGGCGCACGTGATACCTACGGAACCCAGTGAACCGTTCTCCGTGAAAAAGCCCTTTACGCCCACCACCGCATCATGTTTAAGCAAAGCCAGCGTGTTAGCCGGGTCACCGAGGTTTAGTCGGTTACGTCTTAACTCTCGGGTGATGCTTTTAGGCAGGGCATGAACATCCACTTTTAATCCCAAAGCCAACGCGTCGCTCGGGCTAAGCCCAGGTCCCACGCCGCCCCTTCCCGCGCCTGCGATGGCCTGATGCAACTTGAGCGCATCCCCCCAAAAAGCTTCGTCGCCGAAGGTGTCGAAGCGAAAGGTGTGCAGTCCTTCGGCAATCATCCGCGCCGCGTTTGCAATCGAAGGAAAGCGTTTCTCTGGAAATTTTTCGAAACGCTCCCGATCATCAGCGAAGGTTTGTTCAGGGCCTGGCCAGATGCAAATCACACCAACCACACCTGCGATGACAAGGGCCGAGTAGATTACGGCGGTAAAGGAAATACGTTTGTAGGTTTTCATATTGATCATCTCCGTTTGTTCAGTTCTGCCTTGCTTTGATCTGAAAGACTTTCTTCGAGCAGCTCAAAACGTATCACCTTGCCGGCGAGTCTCGTCGCGCTGCCGAAGGTTTACCAAATACTTCATCAAGTCATTCATCTCTTGCGGGGGGATGGCGTGCTTATCGAAAGAGGGCATTGCGCCGAAACCAACTCGCACCGCGAGTTTGGCTGGCGCCGGAGGACAGTCGCATCAAGTAGCAGCCGCTTAATAAAAGTGCTCCGAGAAGAAAGAAGCAGACGAGAAACCGTTCCAGCATCCCCTGATCCCCCGCACCTAACCGCCCAAGACTTTGAAAGGCGCCGGTCAACTCAGCCTTCACAAATTCAGCTATGGGCCGCTATCCGGAATAAGTCAAGTGTTTCTTTGGGTTAATTGCGCAGGCGTGTCCGCGTTTGATATGAAGACCGTTGAATGAAACATCTTCTAAATCCCACACGCGGGCGAATCATCTCTTCTCTGCGCGCGGGCGAACGTACGGTCAACGATCTCGCGGTCGAAGTCGGTCTCACGGACAATGCCATTCGCTCGCACCTCGAAGCACTACCGGGGCGACCTGGCCGACTTCATGGCCTTTGTCGGGATCCAAAAGCCGGAGGAGTTCCGCCAGGTCACCCGATCGCACCTGATCGCCTGGCGTATCCAGAGGCGCGGCTCTTTTCCACGATCGAGCCCGAACAAATCTCCAAGATCGCCAGGACTGCAGTCCGTCGGTTGTTTCCTGTTTGGCAGCTTCACCCATCTGATGAAACAATGGGATGCAATCCTCGCAAGCACGCTTTGCGCGCACTGCACGCCGGCGTCGTCTCCGTCAATGAACAGAATGATTTTGCCTTCCGAGCCGACAGCACTTACGAGGAGCGTTTCTTGAGCGAGAGACAAGCCTGGACAGAGTTTGGCTTAGCTTGGGGTTTCTCGGATCGGCCTCATCAAGGAGTTGCCGCGGAACTGGAACACCTCGGCGAGTTGAATGGTTTTGTGCCACCTCTTTAGTCGCGCGGTGTAGCCAATCGCGGTCGGCCGCACAGGTCAAAATATCGTTGCACGCAAAATATTTGACCGAGTTCTGACTTGGTGAACCCAGTGGTTTCAACAACTTACTCTTCACCAAAAACGGAATGTCCGACGGATGAAATCCTAAAACCTTGGCGGCGACTTCCGCCGTGATCCGCCCCGGCAGCCATTGAGTGACGGCCGTTCCGTGGTCCGTTAAAAAGTGCGCGAGTTTCATTGCAACCAATTAAGATCAAGTAAACGCTTGCCTTCCATAGAGCCGCATTGGAAGCTACCTCGAGCAAGGGCCCGAAGAAGCAAATGGCGCGGTCATCACCCAAAAAATCCTCCGTCTCGAAATACGCGAAAGCGAGCCACGAGCCGCTCGCCGGTCACCTCGTCCTGATGGCTGCGTTTGGATTTGGCGCTGGCTGTCTGGCGCTCCTTTGCAAAAGGCGGTTGCCCATCGACCACCGGGTGGATTGGAGCGATCTTCTTCTGCTGGGAATCGCGACACATAAGGTGGCGCGCATTATCTCGAAAGATCGAATTACCGCGCCGTTGCGCGCCCCGTTTGTTCGATACGAACGCTCCAGCGGGAGCGGAGAAGTGGAGGAGGCCGCGCACGGCGAAGGTGTTCGAAAGTCAGTCGGGCAGCTGCTCACCTGCCCCTACTGTCTGGCCCCCTGGGTTGCCGGCGGAATGAGCGCCCTCTACATTTTGAGCCGGCGGCTGGCGCGAGTTTTCGGCAGGGTCTTTGCAGTTGTGACGATTTCCGATTTTCTGCAGGAGCTTTACTCGCGCGCAAAGGACAAGCAGTAAACAAACGCTGGGCGCCTTCTCGGGCGCTGCGGCGCGCCCTCTGGTCCGGCATTCGTCTCGGTTATTCAGTGGTATGTAATCCGATGCGAAAGAAACAGCGCTCCAATCGGGGGACCGGCGAACCCGATCAGGAATGGAACCAGCCGTGCATGAATCAAGTCCGGCGGCATCAGCTTCCCGCCCTTACCCCATTTTTCAACGGTCCGACTTAGCGTGGCGGAGAATTCGGCAAACGGACTGAACGAACCTGACCGGGACCCCGCGGTTAGTTTACGTCGCTGGTGCTAACCGTTGTTCCCCGGCAAAGATCTGGCGAATGACATCCTCGATGGGCACTTCCTCGATATCGATGTCGCTGACCGGCAGTTCGTCCAGAAGGGCCTTGCAAGCAGCGATCACGCGGTCCCGCTTGATCTTCAGTTTGATTCGGCCGGGCGCATGTTCAATCACTTCGCCATACTTCCGCAGTCGGGCAGAGTCCGCATCGCAACCTTCGGAACATTGGATGGTTACCAGCTTGAAGTCGGCGAACCGGTCCATGACTTCGCTCAGTTGACCGTCAAAAAAGATGATCCCGTGATCGATGATGATGACCCGCTGGCACAGTTCCCGAATGTCATCCATGTAATGGCTGGTCAGCAAAATGGTGGTCTTGCGGGTCTTGTTGTAGTGGTGCAGAAAATCGCGGACAATTTTCTGGGAAACGACATCGAGGCCAATGGTCGGCTCGTCGAGGAAAAGCACCTTCGGCCGGTGCAGGAGCGCCGCAATCAGTTCCATTTTCATGCGCTCGCCGAGAGACAATTCGCGCACCATCACATTAAGCTTTTCCCGCACGCCGAGAAGTTCGGTGAGCTCGTCCACGGTCCGTTCGTAGTCCGTCGTGGCGAGGCCGTAGATTTTGGCATTCAATTCCAGGGATTCACGGGCGGGCAAATCCCACCAAAGCTGATTCTTTTGTCCGAGAAGCAGCGCAAACTGGCGGCGATAACCATCATCGCGTTCCCACGGCACATAACCGAGCACCTTCGCCGAACCGCCTGTCGGATATAACAGACCCGAGAGCATCTTGAGAGTGGTGGTTTTGCCGGCGCCGTTCGGCCCCAGGAAACCAACCAACTCGCCTTCCTGAACGGCGAAACTCACCTCCTTGACCGCCGCGGTCGATTCGTGTCGCCGTCGAACCAGTCCTTTGAGCGCCCCCCGAAACCCGGGTTGCTTCCTGTAGGTGCGAAACGTCTTGCTGAGTTGATGGACTTCAATTACGGGCATCTGGCCAGTGCACGTGGCGAGTCGCTTGATCCAGGCACGCGCTTGAGCCTTCGAGCGTAGTCAACGGATCCCGCAAGCGCAACCGTCAACGGCGGTAACTCGCGCTCACGGAGCGTCCCGTTGACTCTCACGCGCCTGGTGTTAAACGCCGGCAGGCTGGGCCACGCCAGGCAGGAAGTGGGGAATCACCAGGTTCTCGAAGAGACAAAGCCGTCGGAGCTGGTTTCTTCCACGTGGGTTGGGCTTAGACTATCACCTTCACATTTCACAATTGCTGTTGGGCCTTTTCCACCATTCGCCGAAGCGATGCCTCCACCGCATCCCATCGTGGTCTTCCCGGAGGTTCCACCGAAGAATTCATCCATGCTTGCTGGCTGCCACCGTCGCGACCGGGAACTCGCCGGCGCCAACAAAGCCGTTCTCCGTCCGTAATCAGATCGTGACAGAGACATCGCGCTGCAATGTCCGGGCGGCGCAACGCGCCGACCCTACCGCTCAAACTTCGGCGGTACGTCCAGGGCGGCTTGCACACTTCCAGGCCCCTGCAGCCACACATGCATGACAGGGAACCACTGGTTGTCCTCGCGAACCAGCCGCAGGGTGTGTGACTCGGCTTTCCCGTCCTTGTTCGTGAATTCAAAACCCATGCGGAGCGTGTTCTCCTGTTCGGCCTGCTGGGAGGTGAGACGGAATCCTTGAAGGGAGCCCGCGAATTTTGTGGCGCCTGCGACAAGCCCCTGGGCAAACGTCTGGTCCAGTTCGTCGGAAGCGGGGATTTCGGGGTCTCTCTGCCAGCGCAACAGCTCGCCCACAAGGTTGGTCTCGCCGTGTTTGGCGGCCCAAAAGAAAGTCTGGATGGCGTCTTCCGGTTTGTCCGCTCCAACGTTGGCCCACGCCGCGGCGGGCATGTAATTGGGAGATGACGCAGGTTGCGCGGCGGCGGCTTGTTCAGCTTGCTCCCTTGCGCGCAACTTCGCCAAATCCTGGCTGTCCCGTCGCAGTGGTCCGACTTCGCCTCGCAAACGTAGCAACTCGGCAAGTTGAGCCTTGCCCAATGATTGACCCTGCCGGGCATTCGAGAGTTCTCCCGACAGTTCCTCGTTCTCGCCGCGGAGGACGATGGCCTGCCTGGCTTGCTCTTGAAGCGATTCGTTTTCCGCGCGCAAGCGGGTGAGGTTTTGTTGTTGAATGACGAGTGGTGTCGCGACGCTCGCAACGACCAGAGCGCTCACGGCGCCGATTTTCAGTTTTGACATGGCAATGAGTTTGAATGTGGTCAGTGTGATTCCTCCCGCCACGGCACCGCCCGCCAATGCAGCGGCTGAGACAGAAGTGGAAAGGCCGATGGGAGCCGCGCCCACGGCTTGCGTGGCGATAAGGGTGGCGAGTGTCGTGCCTGAAAGCGCCAGACCCTGGCCGTTCAACAAGCCGCGCAGACGATCCAAGGCGCGAGTGGCTCGCTTCTGCGCCGCTTCCTCGCTCAGCTTGAGCGCCATGCCAATCTCTCTGGCCGTTTTCTTCTCGAAGAAGCGGAGAAGGAGGATGGCGCGGTCTGCTTCGGCCAGTTTGTTGAGAGCTGCATCCAACCTGGGAGCGACGCGCTTCCAGTCGGGATCGGATTCGGAGGGCGACGTTTGCATGGCAGCTGCTTCGCGGTCGCGTGCGCGTCGGCGCATCTCGCCGCGCACCAGCTTCGCGGCAAGGTTCGACGCTGTTCGATGGAGCCAACTGGCAAGGAAACCCCGCCCGGCAAGATGTCGAGCTTCTCTCGCCAGAGTCGCGAATGTCGCCTGAGTCACGTCCTCCGCGAGATGCGTGTCCACGATGATGCGGAGCGCCGAGGAATAGACGAGGGCAATGTGTCTCTCTACGAGATCGGTGAAGGCGGATTCCGTGCCATTCTCGGCATACTCGCGAAGCAGCTCGCTGTCGGTTCGCTCGTTCACTCGCGTATTGTTACCCGCCGGGGCGAAAAGCGGACAGCTTATCTGCAAGCGCAACGGTTGTGGTCCGGGGCCACACGGAGGCAGGAAGCTTCGGCAGGCAGGCAACCAACTCGGACGCTTTCCCGAAGCCGCCAGTGATGACCTGCTGGCCAGTCCGAAGCGCAACTTCCAGGTCTTTGATCCATTGGATTTCCTGGCGGAGGTGACGCAGCACATTCCGGATCCCTGAGAGCATCTGATTCGTACTACGGATTTTACTCGAACAAGAGCCGGGGGCGCGGGGCCAGGCGCAGGCCCCGCCTGGAGCGGCGAGTGTGCCGACGCCCACCGCCAAGGAAGCTCGAAAACGCTGGGCCGCCTTGTCAAACAGGTGTACGAGGCAGACCCGTTGCTCTATCCCAGTGCAGTGCGACGATGCGAATCGTCAGCTTCATTGAACGGCATCAGAGCGAGGTGACCTGCCTGCGCCGAGGCTACGGCACTGCGGGTTGTGGGACGAGACTCCGGTTCGCGCGCGCCGGCTGAACCGGGATGCATGCTTGCTTTCATTCACTTAAGGGATTGCCTGAGTCGGGCCCAGATAGCTATCTAGAGCTTGTCCCAAAATCGTCGGTTTCGAAACTTTGTCGGAAACTTCGTCGGCGAACTTTGTCGAAATACCCGCCAATCGACAAGGTTTCCGACAAAGGAGGGAAGGATCTCTGTTCTGGGACAG
>CAZCUL010000470.1:0-6204 GCA_964501475.1 uncultured Verrucomicrobiota bacterium
CTTGCCGCGCTTTCCCTTCTCGGTGCCCGCCCTGATCACGACCTCGTCGTCTCTTTTTATGTGCAATGCTCCCATAGCTCAGATGACTTCCGGTGCCAGCGAGATAATCTTCATGAAACGCTTCTCCCGCAATTCGCGCGCGACCGGACCGAAAATACGCGTGCCACGCGGATTATTTTCCTTGTCGATGATGACGATGGCGTTGCTGTCAAAGCGCAAATAAGACCCGTCATTGCGGCGAATCGGCTGGCGGGTGCGCACCACCACCGCGTTGACCACTTCGCCCTTCTTCACAGTGCCGTCGGGTGTGGCCTCCTTGATGTGGGCTTTGATGACATCGCCCACGCGCGCATAGCGCTGGTTGCGCCCGAGCACGCCGATGGTGGCGGCGCGCCGCGCCCCCGAGTTATCGGCGACGTCCAGAATGGAACGTATTTGTAGCATAGTTCAATCCCCGGTCATTGGGCCGCCGCGGGCACGGCATCCACGTTTCGGTGCACGATCTCGAGCAGGCGCCAGCGCTTGGTCTTGGACAAGGGCCGGCATTCCTGGATGCGCACCTGGTCGCCAACCCTGGCTTCGCCCTTCTCGTCATGGGCGTAAAACTTCGAGTAGCGCGTGATCACTTTCTTGAAGCGCGGATGGGGGAAACGGCGCCGCACGCGCACCACAATGGTCTTGGTCATCTTGTCGGAGAGCACTTCTCCGATCCGCTCTTTCCGGTGCCCGCGCGCCGCGGTCGGCTGTTCGACTGTGTTGGCTTGATCCATACAAAACTAGCTGGCCGCCGCCTCTTTGTTGCGCAGGGCGGTCATCTGCGTCTCGATTCGCGCCACGTCCCGCCGCAGCACGCGCAAGCGGGAGGGGTTCTCCAACTGGCTGCTGGCCTGCTGGAGGCGGAGGTTGAAAACCTCCTGTCGCAGGTCCCGGCCTTTGGCCCTCAATTCCTGCAACGTCATGTCTCTGAGTTCGGACATTTTCATAGCTTCATCTGAGCTGATGCCGCGAAACGAACCGGGTGCGCAACGGCAGCTTCGTCGCGGCCAGGCGCAAGGACTCGCGCGCCACGGCCTCGGTTACGCCGTCCACTTCGAACAGGATCGTGGCCGGCCGAACCACCGCCACCCACGAGTCGAGCGGCCCTTTGCCTTTGCCCATGCGCGTTTCCAGCGGCTTCTTCGTAGTGGATTTGTGCGGGAAAATGCGGATCCACACTTTGCCGCGCCGCTTCATGAAGCGCGTAACGGCCACACGGGCAGCCTCGATCTGTTTGGTGTCCAGCCAGCACCGGTGCAACGCTTGCAAACCGTATTCGCCAAAAGCCACGGTGTTGCCCCGCATGGCCGTCCCCGAACGGCTGCCGCGCTGCATCTTCCGATACTTCACTCTGGCGGGCATCAATGGCATAGCAGATTCTCTCTCTCTTCAGGTTAGCCGCCCACCACTTCGGTCGGCTGCGGTTTGTCAGGTTTCCGTTCGCCTTTGCAAATCCAGCACTTGATGCCCAGCTTGCCGTAAACGGTCGCGGCTTCGGCAAATCCATAATCGATGTCCGCCCGCAACGTGTGCAGCGGAACGCGCCCTTCATGATACGTCTCCACCCGCGCCAGTTCCGCTCCGCCCAGGCGGCCCCCGCAGCGGATTTTGATTCCTTCCGCGCCGAAATCCATGGCCGTTTGCACCGCCTTTTTCATGGCGCGGCGGAAAGAAACGCGCCGCTCCAACTGCAACGCCACGTTCTCCGCCACCAATTGGGCATCCACTTCCGGAGTCTTGATTTCCAGGATATCCACGTAGATTTCCTTCCCGGTCATCCGGCTCAGCTCTTCCTTGAGCTTGTCGATCTCCGCTCCCTTCCGGCCAATGACCACTCCAGGTCGGGCGGTCAGAATCGTGATGCGGCAGCGCGTCGCCGCCCGCTCGATCAGAATCCGCGGCACCGACGCGGACTCGAGCTTCTTCTTCAGCACCTCGCGAATCTCGTGGTCCTCGGCGAGCAGCTTTCCAAATTCTCTTTTGTCGGCATACCACTTCGACCGCCAGTCTTTGTTGACGGCGACGCGCAGGCCGATTGGATTGGTTTTTTGCCCCATAAAATCTATTCGTCCGAAACCACAATTCGAATGTGGCAGTTCCGCTTGAGAATGGGTCCGGCCGAGCCGCGCGCCTTGGGAACGAACCGCCGCAAGGTCCGGGCAGTCCCGGCCACGGCTTCCTTCACCCGCAGCTTCTCCGCTTTCGCGCCCTTGCCGTTCTCCGCGTTGGCCACGGCCGATTTGAGCGTCTTGGCCACCAGACGCGCCGATTTCCGCGGAACCACCGCCAGAACCGCCTGCGCGTGGATCACGGGCAAGCCCTGAATCTGGCGGGTCACTTCCCGCATCTTCTGCGCGGACATCCGCACATTCCTGGTAATCGCTCGTGCTTCCATAGGTTTACTTGGCCTCGGCCTTGGCCGTGTGCGCGCCGTGTTTCTTGAAGGTGCGCGTCAGCGAAAACTCGCCCAGCCGATGGCCCACCATGTTCTCAGTGACAAATACCGGGTTGAACACCTTGCCGTTATGCACGTTGAAGGTCAGCCCCACAAAATCAGGCGTGATCATCGAACGGCGCGACCAGGTCTTGATCGGCACCTTGGACTTCGTCTCTTTCGCCTTCTGGATCTTGTCCACCAAGTGGTGATCCACAAACGGACCTTTTTTAATCGAACGTCCCATAGTTATTTCTGCTTCATTGGCCGGCCATCACGCCGCACCAGAATAAACCGGTCCGAATACTTGCGTTTGTTCCGTGTTCTGAAGCCTTTTGTGACCACCCCCCAGGGGGTCACCGGATGTCCGCCGCCGGAAGTCTTCCCGGCGCCGCCACCCATGGGATGATCCACCGGGTTCTTCGCCACCGCACGGGTCAAGGGCCTGATGCCCCGATGCCTGCTCCGGCCCGCTTTGCCGAGGACCACATTCTCGTGCTCGGTGTTCCCAACCTGCCCGATGGTGGCGTAACAATTCTCGTTCACTTTGCGGATCTCGCCGGAGGGCAGTCGCACCTGCGCATAACCCTCGTCGCGGGACATCAAGGTCGCCGCCGACCCGGCGCTGCGCACCATCTGGGCGCCTTTGCCGGGCGTGAGCTCGATATTGTGCACCGGCAAACCCACCGGAATCGATTTCAACGGCAATGCGTTGCCTACCTCCGGCTCCGCGTTTGGACCGCTCATCACCTTGCTGCCAACTTTCAATTTGTCCGGAGCGATGATGTAGCGCTTTTCGCCGTCGCCGTACTCGATCAATGCCAGGCGAGCGCTGCGGCGCGGATCGTATTCGATCGCGACCACTTTCGCTTCCGCGCCATGCTTGTTCCGCCGGAAATCGACCAGACGCAGCTTCTGCTTGTGCCCCCCGCCAAATCCGCGGCTGGTCACGCGGCCATAACAGTTCCGCCCGCCGGTCTTTTTCCGAGCCTGCACCAGCCGTTTCTCGGGCCGTTTCTTCGACAGGTTGCTGAAGTCCGCGACCGTGATGTATCGCAGAGACGGCGTCAGCGGTCTGAAAGTTTTTACAGGCATAAATCCATTCTCGTTACGTCAATACGATCTTGTCGCCTTCTTTGAGGGTGACGATCGCCTTTTTCCAGGCTGAAGTGCGTCCGCGGTCTGTCCCTCCCTGCCGGCGGGCTTTGCCCTTCATGTTGATGGTGTTGACACGGATGACTTTCACCTTAAACAGCTCCTGTACAGCCTGGCGGATTTGATGTTTGTTGGCGCGGCGGTCGGTCACCATGGTGTATTGATTGTAATTCTCCCCCTGGCGCGTGCCTTTTTCGGTCAAGCGGGCGGTCTTGATGATATCAAAAGCGTTCATGGATCGTCAGGCTTTCAGCCGCTCTTCCAGCTTTTCAAAAGCGCTTCGGGTGAATATGAGTTTGTCGCTGCGCAATACCTGGTAGGTATTGATCGCGCCGCCGCCCACCATCTCAATGCCGGCCACGTTCCGCGAGGCAAGTCTCAGGTTCGAATCGGACTCGGCCACAATCAATGCCGTGCCGCTCAGGCCGAGTTTCCTCAAGACCTCCACAAATCCCCTGGTCCGGGGCGAGTCGAGCTTTAAATCATCCAGAATCACGACATCGCCGCTCTTGAGACGCTCGGTCAAAGCTTTGCGCAAGGCGAGCTGTTTGGTTTGCCGTGAAACTTTCTTCGAAAAATCCCGCGGCTTGGGCCCGAACACGACCCCGCCGCCGCGCCACAAAGGAGATGCAAAGGAACCCGCGCGGGCGCGGCCCGTCCCTTTCTGACGCCACGGCTTCTTGCCCGTGCCGGCCACTTCGCCCATCGTTTTGGTGCAGGCCGTGCCGCTGCGTTGATTCGCCTGATAAGCCACCACCGCATCATGGACGGCCTGCGTGCCCTTTCCGCCTTCAACCAGCGGGAAGCTCACCTCGAACTCGCCCTTGTCGGCTCCGTTAATGTCCTTAATGGTCACCTTCATGGCCGTTTACTTTTTCGCGGCAGTTGCCGTTTTCGCCGCCTTGGTCTTCGCCGGCGGAGCTTCCTCTTTCTTCTTCGAGCCTTGAGGGATCTTCTTCGATTCGCGAATGATCACGTAATCGCCCTTCGCGCCCGGAATGCTGCCCTTGATCAGCAGCACATTGTCCGCTTCACGCACCTGGACCACCTCCAGGTTCTGGGTCGTGCGGCGCACTTGTCCCATGTGGCCGGGCATGCGCATCCCCCGCATGACGGTGCCGGGAAACAATCGCTGGCCAATCGCACCCGGACGCCGCCGCCATCCCTTGGCGCCATGCGAGGCATCGCCGCCGCGAAAGCCGTGCCGCTTCACCACGCCCTCAAAACCGCGCCCTTTGGTGTAGCCGATGGCATCCACGAAATCGCCCTGGGCGAACACGGTCACGCCGATTTGATCGCCCGCTTTCACTTCCTTGCTAAAATTCCGAAACTCGCGAATGACCTTCACCGCCGCGCCGCCCAGCTTCTTGATGTGTCCAATCAAGGGCTTGGTCAGGCGATGCTCCTTCTGCTCCTCGAACCCGAGCTGGACCGATTTGTAACCGTCTCTCTCCACCGTTTTGCATTGGAGGACATGGTTGGGCCCGGCTTTGACGACCGTCACAGGCACGACGACGCCGTTCGCGTCGTAAACGCGGGTTTGGCCGATCTTCTTTCCAATTAAACCGAGCATAAGAACTTAAATCTTAATGGTGATGTCCACGCCTGCCGGCAAATTGAGCTTCTTCAATTCGTCCACGGTCTTGGCCGTGGGGTCGATTATGTCCAAGAGACGTTTATGGGTGCGCTGCTCGAAGGTTTCCTGCGACTTCTTGTCCGCGTGAGGCGAACGCTGGACTGTGAATCGCTCGATCCGCGTCGGCAGCGGAATCGGTCCAGCCACGCGCGCACCGGAGCGCTTGACGGTTTCCACGATGTCATGGGCCGACTGGTCGATGACCCGATGGTCGTAAGCTTTGAGTCGAATGCGAATCCGTTGTCCAGCCATACAAAGAGCAAGTTACAGGTTCATTTAAGCGCGAGCGGCCGGCTTGGCCTTGGCCGCATCCAGGATGGTCGCGGCAATGCTGTTGGGCACAGGCTCAAAACAAAACGGCTCCATCGAATAGGAGGCCCGCCCCTTCGAGAGCGAGCGGATGGCGGTGGCGTAACCGAACATCTCCGCCAGCGGCACCTCCGCGTTCAAAATAGTCGTGCCGCTTTTCGCCTCGATGCCCACAATCTTCCCGCGGCGCCGGTTGAGGTCCCCCAGCAAATCGCCCTGATATTCGTCAGGCGTGGTCACTTCCACCTTCATGACGGGCTCGAGCAGGATGGGGCCGGCTTTCTTGACTGCGTCCTTCATCGCGAAAATACCCGCCATTTTGAAGGCCAGTTCGCTGGAATCCACTTCGTGGAACGTCCCGTCCACGACCTGAACTTTTATGTCCACCATCTGGTAGTTGGCCAGAACCCCGCCCGCGATGGCTTCCTCCACCCCGTCAATGACCGCCGGGATGTACTCCTTGGGAATGGCGCCGCCCACAATCTTGTTTTCGATCTCGATTCCTTTGCCGCGCTCGTTCGGTTCGAGCTTGATCAGGGCGTGCCCGTACTGGCCGCGCCCGCCGGATTGGCGGATGAACTTCCCTTCGCCATCAGCAGGCTTGGTCACCGTTTCACGATAAGCGATCTGCGGC
>CAZCUL010000471.1:0-6701 GCA_964501475.1 uncultured Verrucomicrobiota bacterium
AAGTTATGATTAAGGATTAAGGATAAGCTAAACAACAGGTTAGAGAACCGATGTCGGTCGAGATGTTCCCTGTTCGAAGCCATTTCAAGCGACCTCATCCTCACAGAAGTCAGCATGCAGAAAAGGGGCACGGATATGGGACGGAAATAACTCGTTGAGAACACATAGCTTTCATGTGGTATAGTGCGGAAACCCGCATGATACCTGGCTGAGATGATGGGACGGAAAAGTCAGGTAACCCTTTCCGCTCAATTTGTGACAGTCGGTAGGCGGAGCGATCCACCTACCGACTGTCACAAATTGAGCGTCCATCGTAAAGTTTTCACGGCGCACACATGGATATCACTACCGGGTGCCAGGCGCCGGGACGATCTGATCGAATGACAAACCACTGGCGCCTTCGCCACGGCCGGTTTCTTTGCGACGCCCGATCCAGGTGAACACTTCGCCATTAGCACCGCGAGCGCGTTGGAACTTGCGCGTCAGGATAGCGCCCGCACGAGACACCTCCTCTTGGTGCACAAAATACCTCGTGTCTTGTGCACCCGTGTCGAGATTTACTCTCAGTATTTGACCGCGCGGCGTGATTTTGGTTCCGATTATTGCGTCTGTCAGGCGAGGCATCGCGGCGCGCTGCAAACGGATGCGCCGGTTAGATCCAGGCTTGCGGCTGGGAATAAAAGGTATCCAATTCTCTGGGACACTGGTGCCAAGTAAATAACGAATCTTCGCCTGGTTGGGCGTCCCTGCCGGTGCCGTATCTGGTTCATTAAGCGAAAAGAAATTTGAAAGCGCCTTCCCTGCTTCAAAACCATTTACTCCTGTTCCAAGAATCCCCGGAATTGTTTCTTCCACGCCCCAAACCATATTCGATATTTCATCTCGAGCGAGGACCACTTTCTCAATGGGGCTGCTCTCATAAACTTTCGCCACCGAAGGCGGCAAGAACAAACGACTATCCACGCTATCGACACCTGCGTTCGATCGCAGGTTGTACATGGACCACTTTTGCCAGTCCATCCGTTGCCCCTGACCCGCGGGACGAATCAACGTTTGAATACCGAAGACATCAGTAACGATTATTCCCTTGATGTCAGCGAGCGAACCGACTTCAAGGTTGTAAGGAATCACGGTCCAATCATTGCCATAGATCAGACCAAACTCCGCGAGCAGTAAGAGCGGCACGTCCGTAGTGCCTGCGCGAATGCTACCAAAATCCGTTCTGCGATCTTCAAACTCCCACCAACGAACATTCGGCATCCCGTTGAACTCGATCTGCGAAGGCAAAAAACCTACCGGCGGACGCACTTCAAAACCATTCTCCGGAAACTGCGTCTCGGGGAGATCTTGCAGCCGGCGCTGGCTGTCAATGTCAAACGCAAACCAATCAAGGCTGCCGTGGTAATACTGCTCGGCCACCAACGTTGCGCGCTTTTCACCCGACTCATCCTCCGGCGCTGATACAGCGAACTGATACTCCAAATACGAAGGCGCCCAGGCATCTTCGACATCCGTTTGGGGTTGAGAGTAAAGACGATCAAACCAATTGCGAAAATCCTTACCGAGATCTTTCAGCACCTGGGCCAGGGCTGCATCAAACTCCGTGTCCGCCCATGTATCAAAGCTTCCGTCTTTGATTGCCGCGAGCAGTTTGCGTCCATCCGGTAGTCGCCCTTTGACGGCCTTCAGCGTTTGCCATGCCATCGGATCACTCTTGAGATGCGCCGCTTCCAACTGTTCCTGCGGGTTGAGCGGATCTTTCTCCGAGATATCTTCGAAACCGAATTCTTCAACGATCGCAGTCCTAACGTTTGGCACGCCGACTCCGGCTTGTTTCAGCAAACGCATCCAGTGACGACCCATCCGGCTGCGCAGAGCAAGGTCCGTCGTGTTTGGTTCTGGACCATCCGGCAGTACAGGCTCTCGTTCTACCTCGATCTCGAGTGGAAAGCTTTGATCGTAAGGTACGGCGCTCTCAAACTGATCGCGCACCTCCGACTTAACGGCATAGCGATCGATTTTAGCGGTGTTTAGCTGGACGCGCGCTTTGACCGCCGACCCGGCGTCTTCTCCTTTGAACTCGCCAAACTGCCATTGCCGCGTAAGCATCCAGAGCGGGTCGCGAACTTCCGCGCGCAAACTGCGATCGAAGTCTTCTTTTCGCGGACGGCCTTCGAGGCGGTTCCAAAGCGTGACTGCCGCGCGAAAGTCCGCGCTCAACAGTGCATTCTTTACAGCTGGATCAATTTGTTGGACCACGAGTTATGCACCTCGTTTTAAGTTTGATCCACAACCAGTGATACTGGCTGAACGGCCATGTTTGTTGAGATCGTGGCAAATGGGAAACTCGTAAAACTGCTCAGCACGGCGGGCAAGAGTTGCGCGTACGCAGTGGTGTGGAGAAAATCCGGCTCAACTGCCCGGCGCTTTGCGCGGTCGAAAGTGTCAGTGATTGTCTCGACAAGATCGTCCCATTCCCAACGGCCATTAACATTCGGGCTGACGGCCAACAGTATGCACTGTGGCGGTTCTGTGTTCGGCTGGTTGTAATGAATCGCAATGCCGGTGGTTTCAATTCGGTTTGGAATCACCTCGTTCCACTCATCGATTAACAAGCCTGACTGCGCTGCTGAAGCGTCGTGATCCTCCGGCAACTGGCGCACGATGGACAAGAAATCTCCCTGCGGCACGAACGAATTAGGATCATCCAATTGCTCCGGACTTACTTCGAGAAACTCCAACGCAACCCAGTGTGCATTCTGATTAAACGGTAATTGCAGCGGCTTGAACCTTAACTCTTCATCCGCGAACGCTTCGTGATAAGTGTTCACCGCATCGAGCAAACCAATATTTTCGCGAACTGCGGCAACTCCTTCCAACCATTCCTCAACTGCAAGATCGCGCCAGTCAACAATCTCAGAATTGGACGCCGCCGCTCTCAAACGACTTTGAGTGAATCGCAGCAGACTGTCGTCTGGCGGTGAATCATTCGCAAAACTGTCTGCGGCTTCCAACTCTGCCCGGTTCTTGAATTGGAACGTAGGAATGAAACGGAAAGAGTCTCCCAAAATCAAAGCTCCCGCAGCCTGATAAATCTCTGCCTTCTTGAATACTGTCAGACGACTGAGCTCTTCAGGGCTCAAGTCGCTGAACGTTCTCAAAGCAATAGCCCTCGCGTGACGACTGCGACCCTGATCGAGTGTCAGCAATGCCTGCTCGATAAGAGCCTGTTGCGCGCGCAGTAGAACCAAACGTTCTTCGTCTGTCGCATCTGGACCAAACTCAGGTAACAGCGTGTTCTTCGGAAATGCGCCCGGCAGACCAAAGTAAGAAAGTGCGATCAGAGCACTGCGCAAAGCGTCGTAATCGATTCCACTCAAGTCGCCTGCTTCAGCCGGATCTTTGCTCAACGCGTTTGGCGGGAAAGTCGCAACGATTACATCAAGATCTTCCAGCTTCTGTTCCAAAGAGGCCGCTGCCTGGTCAAACAGTTCTTCCAAAGTCTCGAGCTCCCAGCGCTTCGGATTCTCTGCCGTATTGGGATCGGCTTTCTCTTCCGACGGCAACATGTAGTCGTCGGCGCCGAGTGGACGAGAACTGGTTGCGAGCTTTCGTAAATTCCTGAGTAGCGGAAGCAGCTCAAAAAGATTTCTGACCTGTGGGCCTGAAAAATCGTCGCGACTCATAAACTTGATCGTTGCCAGGCCCGAAGAATTCCAATTTGGATCTTCTGATCTTCGTTTGAGCCTGAAAGCAAAGTCGATCCGCACTTCGAGCTCAGTCAGATCACTGACCTCCTGCTCTTTTTTTTGAATCGCGCCTCCCTGATTGCCGATCAGGAAAATCAGATCGATAGGTTGCAGAGCCAGATCCGCTAGCGATATGGCCGTTGTGATGTTATCGAGATCATAGTGGACACTGAATTCCACCGTGTCAGGTTGGCCGATAAGATCGCCTAACCATTTGTTCAGACCCTGTGCAGCAAGCGATCTCGGCGTGCCTGGACCACCCCACGGGCTCTCCACGTCTCCAGTTTCGAAGTGTACAGTCACTTTGTGGTTCACAACGGCGCCACTTCGCGGCGTGCGCACGATCTCCGGATCGGGCGGTGCATTTCCTTCCGAGAGCGCCTTTAACATTGCGCCGGCGCGTTCGTAATTTCCCTGCGTTACCTGAAAGACACCTTCGGCCAGAGAGAGATCGGCGATCGCATCCAGCGTCTCTTTCAGGCGTTCGACCTCGGTAATGATTGCGTCACGAGCAGCGCCGGTTTCCGGTAACCCTTCGACGCCGAAGGGATATTGCAACGGTGAATCATCTAAAAGAACCGCTTCCAGCAGCGCATAACCGTCAACAACCTGATACGCCTCTTTCTGCGTGATTGCATCAGTAACCGCACCCGGCGTGATCTTATCGGCGACCATTGGATACTTCTTGCGAAAGTTGAGAATGAACTGGGCCAGCGCAGTACCGTCGATTACGTAACGGTCGTGCAAAGCACGTTCGAATTGATAACCAAGCAAAGCACCCAACTGCTGCCCGTTACGCACACCTTCTAAAAACGAGAGCGCCGTTCGCACGCGTTCGGAAGTCAACCTGACGGCAAAATGATCTGCATTGTTCTCATCAGCATGCGTCAGGTAAGCATTGCGCAAAACAGCAGCGGCGACCGCGTGGTTGATTGATGGACCATGTATGTAACCGCCGTTGTTTGGTTGCTCGACAACAGTCACGCCTCGCTGTTGCAGAGAGGCTGGAATCTCATTTTCCGGTACGGGTACGAGAGGAGGTGCAGGCCTGACATTTTCCAACCATCCATAAGCGCCTAAATGCAGGCCACGTTTGGCGGCGCCCGTATCGCTGTTCTCTCTCAAGAGGTTCAGGCGCTCAAGGCGCGCGGCGAAGATCGCAGTTTGCCAGGCATCGAGACGATACGAACATAGATCGATATGCTCGGCAAACAATCGCTCCAACTCGGCTGTTCTTAAAAACTCGAGTCGACCGATACTGTCTCTAACTTCCTGAAGCGTGAACGCTGCCGGCACTGTTGTGACATCGGCAGTTGCAAGAAAGTCTCCAAGTGCGACGTTCCCGCCGCCTAACTGAGGTAAAACTCGACCGACGTTTGCTTCCATGAACTCCCATCGCGTCACAGTGCGACCTGCTTCAAAATTCGTGAAGGTCTCTTCACGGCGAACTGCGTTGCCAACGAGTTGAAATCCTTCAAAAACGTTCATCGACGCTTCGAACGTCGAAAGCAATAGGGCGCGGTGCAACATCCTGTAGAGAAGTGGCGTTGGAATCGGAAGCTGTGCTCCTTCACGATTGAGGAATCGTTGTTGTTTGAGTGTATTGATGTCGCTGTTGACGAGCCAGCCGATGTAATTCTTGTCTTCGACTGTTTCATTCTCGCCCTGGATTACCTTTACGGCGTACTTCTTCGGGAGTTCAATGCTTTCAGACAATTTTTCATCTTCGGCCTTTTCGACGTCGTCGATCAGTGGTCCATTGATGGGTGAAGTGGTGCTTGAGAAGAGCAGGTGATAGAGCTTCGGAATCGTAAGAAAACCGAATGCAAGTTGAGTCTGTATAGTGTTTGCGCGTGTCTCAATTTCTTGAAAGTAAGCAGCGGTTGGTCCTTCCGCGCGAACCTGGCCACCGCCGAAAAAATTCGCAACGTTCCAAAGCAAATCCCGGTACGTGGCGATTCTGCGCCGGAAGTCAACCGACGTTGGGTGCAGGCCGAGCATGTTCAGCAAGTTGGCGAATGCATCACCGGGGGCGTCGACGTGGGCCACCTGAGAAACGAGTTGTTGCCACTGGTCTTCGACTCTCGTCAACACCTCGTGTGCCTGGCCAATGAAAGAGAAATCCTCGCCATCCATGAGCCGGTTGGTTTGCCACCGGCGGAAGGCGCTGGTAACGAGAATGCCGTAGGGCTGTTTGCCGACGCGAATCGCGGGAAGACTTCCACGCGCCACCACGTGGTCCGCAAAAAATTTGCGAATGTTGCCGATAACGGCCGGGGAGTCTTCTAGAAGTTCTTCGAGATAGTAACCAAGCGTCGCAGGCCATAAAGCTCGATTGATTATTTTGGCCAGCGAGACATCACTTCGTTTGGCGTTTGCCAGTGGCAAGAGACTCTGGAGATTGACATCCAATGCGGCCGATAGACGTTCCGCGTCGGTTTTGTCGAGTTCATGCTCTGCTTCATCAAATGGCGGCTGGTTTTCCGTTTCGAAACTTGCTTCACCCTCAACATCGTCAATGGAAAAGCCTGATTTCAGCTCTGCCGTGTGATTGGTCGGAGTTCCCTGCGCGAGAAAGCTCATTCCTTCCGGTGAATAGCGATGGTTTTCAATCAACTCTTCCAGCAGCTCTTTGTGATCCGACGGCAGCGAGGAAACTCGAATCCCTAAAACCATCAAACGATCGAAACCTTGCGTAGCGAACGGCTCCGATAGAGTCAAACGCATCGCCATCCCAACCTGGATCGCTTTGTCGAAATTTGCGATCCAGTCGAAGTCTTCGCCCATTACCAGATCGCCGCCCTGTTGACTCAACTCCGATTCGAGATTTTGAGGGTTTGGTCCAAGTGTCAGCGGATTAGCCACTGCATTGGGAAACGGCTGTTCCAATCGTGTGCCGCCCGTAAAGCCGATCAGCACGAATCGATCCGGCATTACTACAGTTCGTGGCGC
>CAZCUL010000472.1:0-6683 GCA_964501475.1 uncultured Verrucomicrobiota bacterium
GCGGCCTTTTTAGCGAGTTGAGCTTTGGCGCGGTTTTCATCCAGGCGGGTCATGGCGACGAAACGTTCACGCGGAAGATCGCGGGCGTTGTTCATGGCGATGAGACAATTTGTATTGCAGGGGTTGCCGACCACAAGGATGCGGACATCGCGGGCGGCATTCTTCTGAATGGCCTGGCCTTGTCCGACGAAGATTTTGCCGTTGATGCCGAGCAAATCCTTGCGTTCCATGCCTGCTTTGCGCGGGACGCTGCCGACGAGCAGCGCCCAATTCACGCCTCGAAAGCCTTCATCGAGACTGGCTGTGGGGATGATGCCTTTGAGCAGCGGGAATGCGCAGTCGTCGAGCTCCATGCAGACGCCGTTCAAGGAGGGAAGCGCCGGCTCGATTTCAAGGAGGTGCAGGATGACCGGTTGTTTCGGACCGAAGAGCGCGCCGGAAGCGATGCGGAAAAGCAGCGCATAACCGATTTGTCCGGCGGCGCCGGTGACCGCAACGCGAATGGGTTGGTCGCTCATAGGTTGCCGACTATAAAAAAGGAAATTCAGCGAGGCAAGGCGATTGGCGAAATTGGGCAGCGACAGCAGCGACAGGAAATGTTGCTGTTGCCGTTGGGAGCAAAAAAGTTTAAAGAGAGCGCCACTTTTTTGACGCAAACGACGAAAGCTTATGGCCTACAAAGATGCGAAGCCCCCGCAAGGCGGCAAGATATCAATCAGCGGCGGAAAACTGAATGTCCCGGATGAGCCGATCATTCCGTTCATTCGAGGTGATGGAACCGGTCCGGATATTTGGGCGGCGAGCCAAAGGGTGTTCGAGGCGGCGATTGAGAAAGCCTATGGCGGGAAAAGGCGAATCGCCTGGTTTGAAGTCTTCGCGGGCGAAACCTCCTTTCAAAAATTCAATACCTGGCTGCCGGACGACACCGTCGAAGCGTTCAGGGAATTTCTGGTGGGCATTAAAGGTCCGCTGACGACGCCGGTGGGCGGGGGGATACGGTCGTTGAATGTGGCGTTGCGGCAGATGCTCGATCTCTACGTTTGCCTGCGTCCGGTGCAGTATTTCAAGGGCGTGCCTTCGCCGGTGAAGCATCCGGAAAAGGTGGATATGACCATTTTTCGGGAGAACACGGAGGACATTTACGCGGGCATCGAATATGCGGGGGCTTCGCCCGAAGCACAGAAACTCCTGGATTTCCTGGCGAAAGAGTTTCCGAAGGATTTCGCGAAAATTCGTTTTGGGACGCAGGAACGCGGGATGGAGTATTTGAAGCTGGCTGCGCCGGACCATTCATCCCGAAGCGCGGAAGTTTGCGTGGGCATCGGTATCAAGCCCGTTTCCACCATTGGCACGATTCGCCTGGTGAAGGCCGCCATCGAGTATGCGCTGGGGCATAAGCGCCGTAGCGTGACGCTGGTGCACAAGGGCAACATCATGAAGTTTACTGAAGGCGCATTTCGGGACTGGGGTTACTCAGCGGCCGAACGCATTTTCGGAGACAAGGTTTACACCTGGGCTCGGTACGACCGGACAAAGAAGGAGCGGGGCGAGGCAGCGGCCAACGACGAGCAAAGAGCAGCGCTCAAGAGCGGGCGGCTTTTGATCAAGGACGCCATCGCGGACATTACGCTTCAGCAGGTGCTGACCCGTCCGGAGGATTTTGATGTCATTGCGACGTTGAACTTGAACGGAGATTACTTGTCGGATGCATTGGCGGCGCAGGTGGGAGGCATCGGCATCGCGCCCGGGGGCAACATTAATTATGTGACCGGTCACGCGATTTTCGAGGCGACGCATGGGACGGCTCCGAAATACGCGAATCAGGACAGGGTAAATCCGGGGAGCGTGGTGCTGAGCGGGGAAATGATGCTGCGTTATCTGGGCTGGAACGAAGCGGCGGAGCTGATCTTGAAGGGCCTGAATGGCGCCATTTCGTCCCGTCGCGTGACGTACGATTTTGCCAGGCAGATGGAAGGCGCGACGGAGGTTAAGTGCTCTGAGTTCGGCCAGAACATCATTGCGCATATGTGAGCCGGCGGCGGAGCGTTCGCAACATCAGATTCCAACGTTAAATGATGGAAACGGATATTCCATCGCTGAAGCGCGCCGGGCGGCGGTTCGAGCCGTTGCCGCGATGGGTCGCAAGAAGCCGCACAAGAGCCATTTATGCCTATTGCATCGGGCGGGGGCGAAAGGCGAACCAAAAGAGGGGAATCCCAGGTGAAGTAGCTGATGATTAGGAGCTTGCTATTCCTGGGAGCAGGCGCCGGGGGAAAATGGTGCTGCTCATGCTGAGAACCGTGAGCATTTCTGTGAAGTCGCTGATGCACATAGAAAACCCTGGCAGAGCAGACCAAGACCGGGCGGTCATTTGCGGACCGCCTCTGGCGCGGCGCGCGTGACCGCCCAGGCTCTCTAAGCTCATGATCTTCAACTCACTGACGTTTCTGGTTTTCCTGGTCATCGTCTATGGCCTTTACTGGCGATTGGACCGCCGGCGCCAGAACATCCTGCTCCTTATCGCCAGCTATGTGTTTTACGGATGGTGGGATTGGAGGTTTCTATCGCTCATTATTGCCTCCAGTGCTGTGGATTATTGGGCGGGCTTGCAACTGGGCAAGACCGAAGAGACTCGGCGCCGGCGCATTTATCTCGGTGTCAGTTTGCTAGCCAACCTTGGCCTGCTCGGTGTTTTCAAATACTTCAACTTTTTCGTGGAGAGCTTTGCGGAAATGCTCGCCGTGTTCGGGGTTCAAGCAGGATATGAACGGCTGAACATCATTCTCCCGGTCGGCATCAGCTTTTACACCTTTCAAACTCTGAGCTACACCATCGATGTTTATCGAAAGCAATGCCAGCCGCACCGGGACTGGCTGGAGTTCTTCGCGTTCGTGGCTTTCTTTCCACAGTTGGTCGCCGGACCAATCGAGCGGGCGCGGAATCTTCTCGGGCAGTTCGCGGTGGACCGCCGCTTCGAGGTCGAGCAGGCCAAGGACGGTTTGCGCCAGATGTTGTGGGGATTCTTCCAGAAAGTGGTGATCGCCGATGGGTTGGCGGATTATGTGAACCGCGCTTATGGGGGCGGCGCCACAAACGGAGCCGAGATGCTGTTGGGCTCCTATTTCTTCGCCTTCCAGATTTATTGCGATTTTGCGGGCTACTCGAACATCGCCATCGGTTGCGCGCGGTTGTTTGGCTTCAAGCTGATGCGAAATTTCGCGTATCCCTATTTCTCGAGAAGCATTGCGGAATTCTGGCAGCGCTGGCACATCTCGCTCTCGACCTGGTTTCGCGACTACCTTTATATCCCGCTGGGCGGGAACCGGGTGCCGCTTGGGGGCGTGGTGGTAAATGTTTTGATCACGTTTACCGTCAGCGGGCTTTGGCATGGAGCGAACTGGACATTTGTCATGTGGGGTTTTCTGAATGGGCTCTACTTCATTCCCGGCCTGTTGAGACGCCACTATGGGAAGGGGCCGAAAGGATCGATTCAAAGCGTGCCTGAATTGCGCGACATCGCCCAAATCCTGATTACCTTCCATCTGACATTGGCGGCCTGGATTTTTTTCCGCTCGAGCAATATTCAACAGGCGGCGGAAGTCTTCCGTTCCATCGCATTGGACTTTGACACGATGTTGTTTTTGCGGGATGCATTGAAGCTGAAATTGTTTATCCTGACGCTTGTGCTGGTAGAATGGCTGCAGCGGAGGAAGGCGCATGCCCTGGACATAGCGCACCTGCCGGCAACTGCGCGCTGGGTAATCTACAACCTGGTTGTCATGGCGATTCTCCTCCTCGGGACTTTTACGTACACACCGTTTATTTATTTTCAGTTTTGATAGCGGCCGGAGCATATCGCATTCTGGCACGGGGGTTTCTGGTGCTGGGCCCCCAGCATCCTGTTTGTGGCCGGCGCCGAAGCATTTCTCTGGCTGGCTGGCGAAACAGTCCCCATCAAAACGGTGGCGCTCGGGCCGGTGATTGCTCAAGCGCCTTCCGCGTATCTGCCAGCGTTGGTGGGCCAGCAATTCAGCCGCTTTTCTTTACGAGAGGATCGTTTTAATGCGGCCGCAGATTGCCGCGACGAGCAAGTCCGGGAAGCGCTTCATCTGGATGCCGAATAATTGCAGGCGTTGCTAACGCATCCCGACACCACGGTTTGGTATCCCGCCTATCCGAAAGAGCGGCGTTCCGTGGAACTGAGCCTGGAATAACCTTTGGAGGCGGCCCTGGCGTTCGGGTTTACTTCACGACCGGCTTCCCGACGCTCTTCCAGAGATTCAGACCGCCATCCAGGTGATAAATGTTTTCAAATCCCTGTTCCTTCAGCACCTCCAGACTTTTGGTGCTCCGACCTCCCGACGCGCAGTGGACCAGGTAGGCTCGCTTCTTGTCCAAGGCCGCCAGGTTCTTCGCGAACTGCGGATCGTTGTAATTCACGTTCGTTGCGCCGGCGATATGGCCGCTGCTGAACTCCCGCGGCGTGCGGATATCCAGAACCACTATCTGTTTGTTTTCGGCCAGAAGCTTTTCAGCCTCTTCCGGGTCCACATGTTTCACTGGCACCGAGGAGTCGCCAGGTTCTGCGCCCGGGGCTTCCGCCGCAGCGGCTCTCAATTCAGGCTGAGCCTCCGGTCCGCCAACGGTCGAAGGATCGGACGATGCCTCGGGCGCCTTCGAGCAACCCAGGCAACCGAGGAGCCCGCCCGTCAAAGCAACCCAGACAAAATGTTTAAAAAGTTTCATATGATTTCAATGTTCGATGTTGAGGATTTCAAGCCGCCGCCTTCGCTTCCATTTCCTCGGTGTATTTCCCGTAACGCGCGGCGCTATTGCATCGGGCGCGGTGACCGAGCGCGTTTTGACCCGCCGCCACGCGATCGCTCTTTCCCTTCCATGCATCCAACGACGGCGCTTGCAAGGCGCGCCCAAACGAGAAACTCAATTCCCAGGGAGAGGGCCCAAGGCGATTCAATGCGTTGAGGTGCTGTGTCGCCAGGACGTCGCTTTGACCTCCCGAGAGGAAAACCACACCCGGGACCGCCGCCGGCACAGTCCGCCGCAGGCAGGCCAGGGTTAGTTTGGCGACCTCTTCAATCCCGGCCGGCCTGGGACAATCCTGGCCAGGCAGCACCATGTTCGGCTTGAGCAGCATCGCTTCGAGAACCACGCGATGCCAGAACAGCGCTTGAAACACGACTCGAAGGGTCTGCTCGGTCACTGCGAAACATCGCTCGATGGTGTGGTCGCCATCCATGAGCACTTCCGGTTCAACAATCGGCACCAGGCCGACCTCCTGACTCAAGGCGGCAAAACGCGCCAGCGCTTCCGCGTTGGCCTTGAGGCAGGTCAGGCTGGGAATGGCCGTTCCAACGGTGATCACCGCCCTCCATTTGCTGAACTGCGCGCCCAATTCGCGATATTCCGCAAAACGATCCCGCAAGCCGTCGAGGCCCTCGGTTATCTTCTCGCCCGCAAAGTTCGCCATCTTCTTTGCCCCCTTATCCACCTTGATGCCCGGGATGATCTTCTGCCGCCGGAGCAGTTCCGATAAGGACGTTCCATCCGTCGCCTTCTGCCGCAGAGTTTCGTCGAAGAGAATGACTCCGCTGATGGACTGGCCAAGATCGGGCGTGGAAATGAGCATCTCACGATAGGCGCGCCGGCTCTCTTCTGTGGAAGCGAGACCGATCTTCTGGAAGCGCTTCTCGATGGTTGGAAAGCTTTCGTCGGCGGCCAGGATTCCTTTGCCCGGAGCGACCAGCGCTCGCGCTACTGTTGCCAGTTCCTCAGTTCCCATAAGCTATGGTTGAAAAGCTAAGCAAATTCCTGGCAGGCGCAAACCCAAATGACCGGTCTGCGGCAACATTTTAGGGAAAGCTTGTCCTCCGGGGCCGGAATCCGAGAGACCGGTTGGTTGAAAGGGCAGCGGTTCAGGTGCACAGTATGGTTGTCTCTCTTGTGAGGGTCAGAAAGGCCAGACATGCTCTACATGCGATTGGGAACGACGGACGGAATCGTCACTCTTCGGAAAAGCGGAAAGCGCTGGAATGTTTCGGAGCACTCCTTGCGCGGGGAGGATATCAATACGCTCAGCCACCTGCCGGGCCGTCCGGGCGTGGTTTTTGCCGGCACTTATGGCCATGGACTGTTCCGCGCCAAAAACGGCGGCAAAAAGTGGGAGCGGCTTTCGTTAAAGGCCGAATTCATCCGGTCCATGACTTTTGCGCCGGACGATCCCAAGGTGATCTATGTCGGGACGGAGCCGGCAAACCTCTACCGGAGCGAAGATGGCGGAGAGTCCTGGACCGACCTCAAGATTCGACGGCTGGAAGGGTCGGAGAATTGGTCCCTCCCATACTCTCCGCGCAGTGGAGCATTGCGCACCCTGGTTCTGCATCCCGACGCGCCGGGGCTGATCTATGGCGGCGTTGAGCAGGCCGGCGTCATCAAGTCCACCGATGCCGGCAAGACATGGGCCATTTTCCATCAGGCTGTTCATGCGGATGTGCACTACTTATCCGTTCACCCGCGAGACCCGAACATCCTCTTTGCCGCCACCGGAGGCGGCATTTACTTGACGCGTGACGGCGGAAGCCACTGGATTCAGCTCTCCACCGATTATACCCGCGCGGTCGAAATCCACCCGCTCAAGCCGGACCTTGTTTTGGCCGGGCCGGCCC
>CAZCUL010000473.1:0-3963 GCA_964501475.1 uncultured Verrucomicrobiota bacterium
CACCCTCCCGCCCGGTGCGGGGTTGCCCCCCCGGCGCGCGTGCCCCCCGACCTTTTGGGGCGCACCCAACCACCCCCCATTTCAAAGCCACCACACTAGCTAGGCGCCGATGGACGCCTTCATGAAGGGGGGCATAGTGAAATTTCCACGGTAGGGCGAAGCGTCCTCGCTGAGCCGCCCGTCGCGGAGACACGACGGATACGGCTTGCCGTGGACGGACTCGCCCTGCCCGCTGCCTCAGCCTCTTTCATCATCTCCTCCAAACTGAGGTCGGCCTTCTTGGCTTTTACCGCTTTGTCCTCGGCGATTGCGGCTGCAAGTTACGATCTTGTAGCGGTTCGTTCGGTGCGTGAGGCGCAAGCCTTTGAGTGAATCACTGTTCCGCTTCCAAGTGCCAGTCCAGGTCCACCTCTCTGAGGCGTTCGCGCAGACGATTCAAATCCCATATCCGAACGCGGCCGAGGACGCAGGCTGCGACCAGCCGCGCGCCGTCGGGGCTGAACGCGAGAGCGTTGATCTGGATCGGGCCGGGCGACTGCAAACAACCAAGCGGCCGGAAAGTGGCTAAATCCACCAGTTGGACGTTCGCTCCTTCCGATACCACCGCCAGGAGGCGGCCTTGCGGAGAGAACGCTGCCGCACCCAGTGCCGGGCGATGTTCGACTATGCGCGGGTCTTCCCGCCTCCAGGAACCAGTCCGTCGCAGCTCGAATCGCTCACCAAACGTTGCCAGCCATTTCCCATCCGCGCTGAATGCCGCGCGAGGTTTGGCGCCGACTGGCATGACCAGGACCTCTTTGAGATTCGATACGTCCCAGAGCCGCGCCTGGCCATCCCGGCCGCTTCCGGTCACAACCCATCGTTTTTCCGGGCTGATGGCCACTGCGTCCGTGCCGGAATGTGGTCCCATCTCCGCCACACAGTTGGTTAAGGTGCGATCGAAGACGTAGGCCGCGTTACTGCGAATGTTGACGGCCGCAAACCAGTCTCCCCGCGCGCTAAAGGTGAAGGCGCGCCAACCCGACCCGGAAAAAATCTCCGCTCCAGACCCGTCACCGTCTCCGTTCACTGCAGACTTATCAATACTATTGACCCGCCCCTCCAGGACTGACGAAGAGCGGAACCGCCCGTTAAGGTTTGGGCGTGAATGAAATCCGCGGCCCCGGAGTTTCACAATGCGAACTGGCGTTTCACTTCGCCGAATCTCTCCAGCGCAAAAGCAAGATCTTCCTGCGAGTGCGCGGCCGAAATTTGGGTGCGGATGCGCGCCTTGCCTTGCGGCACGACCGGATAGGAGAAGCCAATCACATAGACAGCTTTTTCAAGCATGGCATCGGCAACTTTCGCCGCGAGGGCAGCATCGCCAAGCACGATCGGGACGATGGGATGCTCCCCTGGCAGAATGTTGAAGCCCAGTTTGGTCATGCCGCTGCGAAAGAACCTGGTATGGGCTTCGAGTTTGTCGCGCAGTTCGGTGGATTTGGAGAGGAGTTCGAGCGCTTTGATGGAGCCGGCGACAATGGAGGGGGCCAGCGTGTTGGAAAACAGATAGGGTCGCGAGCGCTGCCGCAGATACTCGATGATCTCTTTGCGGCCGCTGGTGTAGCCCCCGCTGGCGCCGCCCAGGGCCTTGCCAAGAGTGCCCGTGAGAATATCAACCCGGCCCATCACATTGTGATACTCGTGCGTGCCGCGACCCTGCTTGCCCATGAAACCGACGGCGTGCGAGTCGTCCACCATGACGAGCGCGTCGTATTTGTCCGCGAGATCACAGACGGCCGGAAGATTCGCGATGTAACCATCCATGGAAAAGACGCCGTCGGTGGCGATCATTCTGAAGCGCGCTGAACGGGCTTCCTGCAGCTTTGCTTCAAGGTCCGCCATCTCGTTGTTCCGGTAACGGAACCGCTGCGCTTTGCAGAGCCGGATGCCATCGATGATGCTGGCGTGGTTCAGTTCGTCCGAAATCACCGCGTCTTCGGCGCCGAGCAGCGTTTCGAACAGCCCGCCATTGGCGTCGAAGCACGAAGAGTAGAGGATGGTGTCTTCGGTGCCGAGAAAGTCGCTGATTTTTTTCTCGAGTTCCTTGTGGATGGCTTGAGTGCCGCAGATGAACCGAACGGACGCCAGGCCATAGCCCCACTTTTCGAGGCCGTCGCGCGCCGCCGCTTTCACTTCGGGATGCTGCGCCAGACCGAGATAATTGTTGGCGCACATGTTGAGCACCTGCCGGCCATCCTGGACACGCACGCGCGAGTCCTGAGGCGTGGTGATGACGCGCTCTCCTTTGTGCAAGCCAGCCCTGCGGATCTCGCCGAGTTGTCGCGCCAGGTGTTCTTTGATCGAGCTGTACACGAAACTTTTCCTTTTGGCCGCTTCAGCAAACGGGCGCCGCCGACCATCATTTCCAATTCAAAATCACTTTTCCCGATTGGCCCGATTGCATCACCGCGAATCCGTTTTCGAATTCGATGTAGTGAAAGCGATGAGTAATGACGGGCTTGATGTCCAGCCCGCTTTCGAGCATGACCGTCATCTTGTACCAGGTCTCATACATTTCGCGGCCATAAATGCCTTTAATCGTGAGCATGTTGAAGACGACCTTGTTCCAGTCGATCGCAATCGGTTCGGAAGGGATGCCGAGCATTGCCATTTTTCCTCCGTGACACATGTTGTCGATCATCTCCCGAAAGGCTGCGGGACTTCCGGACATCTCGAGGCCCACGTCGAAGCCTTCCTTCATGCCAAGCTGCTTCTGGACGTCGGCGAGTTGGCCCTTCTTCGTATTGAGTGCGATTGTGGCGCCCATTTCTTTCGCCAGGTTGAGCCGGTAGTCGTTGATGTCGGTGGCCACGACGTAACGTGCGCCAGCATGTTTTGAGACCGCTACGGCCATCACTCCGATGGGTCCGGCGCCGGTGATCAAAACGTCCTCACCCAGCAGGTCGAAGGAGAGCGCAGTGTGGACGGCGTTGCCAAAGGGATCGAAGATGGCAGCCACGTCGCGGTCGATGTCATTGCGATGGTGCCACACGTTGGTCATCGGGACGCTGATGTATTCCGCAAATGCGCCCGGCCGATTGACCCCGATGCCCTTGGTGTCCTTGCACAGATGGCGCCGGCCCGCCAGGCAATTGCGGCAGCGACCGCAAACGACGTGGCCCTCGGCACTGACGATATCGCCCGGATGAAAATCCACCACGTTGGAGCCGACTTCGACGACTTCGCCGACAAACTCGTGCCCGACCACCATCGGCACCGGGATGGTCTTTTGCGCCCAGGCGTCCCAGTTGTAGATGTGCAAATCAGTGCCGCAGATGCCCGTTCGATCCACTCGGATGAGCACGTCGTTGATGCCCATGCGCGGTTCAGGCACGTCTTCCAGCCACAGGCCGGGTTTGGCCTTGCTTTTAACCAATGCTTTCATCCGTTTGGGTGATCTCTACACGAAGGCTCGGCAGGGATGCCTGGCCCTGGCCTTTGGTTGCATCGGCGCACATAGAAGGCGAAAGCGATGAGAATTCGCCCGCTGATTCAACGTGTCCAACGTGCCGGAATCAACCTTTCGGTATAGTAGGAGCGCTGTCCCGGCATGCAAGACAATGCAGCATGTCCGGGAGGGGCGTTCCCAACGCTGCTACCGAAGTTCGCCCGCAGCTTACATGTTTGTAGTTCTGCCTTCAGGCGCCTTCGGGCGGTCAGAGAGCCATCGGTCAGATTCTCCACGAGGAATGTGGCGTTCGATACCATCCTGGGCACGTTCGCAAGCTGCTCAAGAGATGGGGCTATTCAGTGCAGCGACCGACCACGCGACTGGTGCAAGCCAACCTCGCGCAACGGCGCAAGTGGGTGCGCTACACCTATCCAAATCAAAAAAAACGCCAAAACCGAAGGCGCGGTAATCGTCTTCGAGGACGAAGCGTCGTTCCGGCAGACCCCAACGCTGCATGCGACCTGGGCGCG
>CAZCUL010000474.1:0-3334 GCA_964501475.1 uncultured Verrucomicrobiota bacterium
GCGACGAGGAGAAGCCCAAGAAGGAGCCCAAAAGCGGCGAGGCGCCGGAAAAAGCCGCCAGGCCGGCCGCGGAAGGCAAGGCCAAGGGAGCCAAGCCCGCCTCCGCTGAGACCGGCCCTACACCGAAGGCCCAGGAAGGGGCCGAGGCCGGCAAAACAGAACCTGTCGCCGGGACTGCCCCGACCGCCGCCGAACTGTTGGGAGAGGATGCGGGGGCGAAGAAGATCATCAAGGCAAAAGGCTCGAAGAACGTCGTTGCCGGCGTTGCGAATATCCTGGCCACGTTCAACAACACGCTGGTTTCCATTACGGATATGCAGGGCCACGTGGTCGGGTGGTCGAGCGCGGGGCGGGTGGGGTTCAAGGGATCGCGCAAAAGCACCGCCTTTGCGGCTCAGCAGGTGGCTCAGGATGCAGCCCGTCAGGCCATGGCCCACGGAATGCGCGAAGTGGAAGTGCGCGTGAAAGGTCCCGGCTCCGGTCGCGAATCGGCCATTCGAGCTCTGCAGGCGGTGGGTTTGGATATCTCGATTATTAAAGATGTGACGCCCATACCGCACAATGGATGCCGGCCGCGCAAAAAGCGGCGGGTATAATCTCGGGGCATCAACTATTGCTCCTATTGAACTGAACTGAAACATGGCACGCTACACTGGTCCTCGTGTTCGTATCAGCCGGCGCTTCGGGGTGCCGATTTTTGGCCCGTCCAAGTATCTCGAACGCCGCAACTACGGCCCGGGCATGCACGGCCCGAAGTCCCGGCGCAAACATACCGATTACGCGCTCGGCCTGATCGAAAAGCAAAAATTTCGCTATTACTACGGCTTGCTCGAACGCCAGTTTCGCGGCGTCTATCAGCGTGCCTTGAGGCGCCGCGGCGTGACCGGCGAACAGATGTTGCAGATTCTCGAAACCCGGCTCGACAATGTGATTTATCACCTCGGATTCGCCAATACTCGCGCAGCCGCCCGCCAGATGGTGGCGCACGGCCATGTCAAGGTAAACGGCCGCAAAGTGAATATTCCCTCCTTCGGCTTGAAAGTGAACGACACGGTGGAGGTCAAGGAGTCGAACGTTTCGCGCCAGTTGGCTGTGCGCAGTCTCGAACTGTCCACCAGCCGGCCCGTGCCGGACTGGCTCTCCCTCAATAAGGAAGGGTTTAAAGGCGTTGTCATGCGCGTCCCCAGCCGGGACGAGATTCAGCCCATCGCCAACGAACAAGCTGTCGTCGAATTTTATTCCCGCTAAACCATGCTCTCCGGTCGGGAGCATAAACGCAATTATATGGGCCGCGCCGAATGCGGGAATCACTGCGGCAAGGCCAGGTTGAAATTGCACTAAACAAACATATGCCAGTACGTCTAGGTCGTTTCGAAATGCCCAAGCGGTTGACCAAAGAGGATTCAACCGCCACGGAAACTTACGCCAAATTCTACGCCGAACCCTTCGAGACCGGTTACGGCCACACCATCGGGAATTCCCTGCGCCGGGTCCTCCTCTCCTCGCTCGAAGGCGCCGCCATCACATCGGTGAAGATCGATGGCGCCATGCACGAGTTCACCACCATCGAAGGTGTCGTCGAGGATGTCACCGAGGTGGTTCTGAACCTGAAGAAGGTCCTCTTCAAGGCGCATACGCGCGAACCGCAGACTTTGCTCCTTTCGATCAATAAAGACGGGTCCGTGCTCGCCGGAGATATCCAGTTGAACCAAAACGTCGAGCTGGTGAACCCCGACCAACGCATCTGCACTCTTGATAAAAAGAAGAAATTCGAGATGGAGCTCGAAATCAAGACCGGCCGCGGCTTTCTCCCGGGCGACGAGAATAAGAAACCCGACCAGGCCATCGGCGTCATCGCCATCGACTCCCTCTTTTCGCCCGTCACACGGGTCCGTTACCACATCGAAAACGCCCGCGTCGGCCAGCGCACCGATTATGATCGCCTCATTATCGAGGTTTGGACCGATGGGCGCATTTCGCCCGATGACGCTCTGACACAGGCTTCTGCCATCCTGCAGCATCACCTCGACGTTTTTGTCGGCTACGACAAAAACGCGGTTGAATTCGAGGAAGTCACTGAAAAGCAGGATGACGACAAGGCGAAGCTCAAAAAACTGCTGAACATGAGCGTGAACGAGATTGAGTTGAGCGTGCGGGCGGCCAACTGCCTTAACAACGCCAACATCACTACCGTGGGTCAACTCGCCATGAAGAGCGAAGCCGAAATGCTCAAATACCGAAACTTCGGGAAAAAATCACTCAACGAAATCAAAGAGAAGCTGGCCGCGCTCGGACTGGGTCTCGGCATGAGTTTTGAACCGGAGTTGCTGGAGGCGCCCAGGGAAGAGAAGCCTCCCGTGATTTAAGAAGGCCGGTCTTATGCGACATCTCAAGAGAACTGCCAAACTGGGACGGAAATCCGAGCATCGCAACATGATGCTCGCCAACCTGGTTTGCAGTCTAATCAAGCATCGGCGGGTGACCACCACCCTGGCCAAAGCAAAAGCGGCCCGGTCCGTCGCCGAGAAAATGGTGACGCTCGGCAAACGCGGCACCATTCACGACCGCCGGCTTGCCGCGGCGCGACTTCATCAGCAGGCGCGCACGTTGCACCGGCGCCGGAAAGACCGCGAAAAGTGGCGGCAACAGGAGGATATCGTTCGCATTCTCTTCGAGGACATCGCCCCGAACTTCAAAGATCGGCCCGGCGGTTACACCCGCATCGTCAAGCTTCACCAACGTCGCGGCGACGCCGCCCAGACCGCTATTCTGGAATGGGTGGACACTGTGTTCGAACCTGCTCCGGAACGTAAGGAGAGAAAGAAAGGTCCGGCAGAGAAAGCGGCTGAACCGGGCAAGGCCGAAGACAAAGCCGAGACACCCGAAAAGCAAACCGAAACGGCTGAAAAGCCGGAACAGGCGCCGGCTGAAGAAAAATCCGAGCAAGCCTCCGAATCAACCGGCGAGAAACCCGAGTCGGAAAACAAAGCCTAGCCGGAACTGTTTCACATTTTGACCGCTGAAGAGGGGCGTCCCGCCGGACGCCGTCTTTTTGTACGTTTGGGCAACGATCAATGCGGGCGCCGTTCGCCCTGCGCAGAAAAGCCATATACTGCGCGTCAATCCTCCGGCAAAGGCTGTCCCTTCGTTTCCGGCGCCCAGATCAATGCAATGATCCCAACGAAGTAAACCGAACACATGATGACGGCGGCGATGCGAAACGGTTCGGCAACATTGTGCGTGTCGCCCAGCCACGTGGAGAGCATTCCCATCATTGCCGGAGCGGGCGCCGCAAGGTATCGCACCGTGTTGTAACAATAGCCCACCCCGGTCC
>CAZCUL010000475.1:0-5609 GCA_964501475.1 uncultured Verrucomicrobiota bacterium
CACGCTCAAGGACCGGAGCGCCCAGCTCCAATGCGTCCTGTTCCGGGGCGAGGCGGTGCCGCATCGCGAGCTGTTGCAAGACGGCCAGAAGGTGATCCTGAACGGGGACCTGACCGTTTACGAAGTTCGGGGCCAGTATCAGCTTCGGGTTCTGGCTGTGGAACTGCACGGTGTGGGAGCCCTTCAGATCGCTTTCGAGAAACTGAAGCAGAAGCTCGCGGCGGAAGGGCTTTTTGCGGCGGAACGGAAACGTCCCCTGCCCCGTTTTCCGCACCGGGTCGGCCTGGTCACTTCGTTGGCCGGCGCGGCGATTCGCGACGTGCTGCACGTCATTGAGCGGCGTCATCCGGCGTTGGAACTGATTCTGGGGGCATGCCGTGTGCAAGGCCAGGGCGCGGCCGAAGAGATCGCCTGCGCCATCGAGCTTCTCAACGATTGGTCCGCTGCCCAGCCCGAGGGCTTGAAGCTCGATTTGATTTTGATAACGCGCGGCGGTGGAAGTCTGGAAGACCTTTGGGCGTTCAATGAGGAGGTTGTGGCGCGGGCGATCTTTCATTCGGCCGTGCCAGTGCTTTCAGCCGTAGGCCACGAGATCGATTTCACCATTTCCGATTTCGTGGCCGACATCCGCGCGGCCACGCCGAGCGCCGCGGCGGAAATCATCACCGAAAGCTTTGTGGCCAGCCGGAGTTTTGTGAATGAAATGGCCGGTTACCTCCGGCAGTTGCTCGGGCGCCGCGTGGGTGAAGCCGCGGAAGAGCTGGATTACTTGCGCGAACGCCTTACCCGCTGGCATCCGCGCCGGCAGGTCCAGGAGAAGCTGCAATATCTGGACGAACTTCAACTCGGTTTGGTGCGGGGCGCCCGCCGCAGGTGGAAGGAGCACGCGGCGCTTTGCCTGAACCTTCGCCAACGCCTGAGCCGCCTCCGGCCATCGGCCGTCCTGAGCGAACGCAGGAAAGCCCTGGCTGATTTGCGCAAGCGGGCGGAGGAGGCGGCGCGGGCCGCTTTGAAGGACAGCCGCTCGCATCTTCAACGGCTGAACGAACAACTGCGGTTGCTTTCCCCGGCACAAGTGCTCGAGCGCGGTTATTCCATTACCATGGATGCGAAATCCGGCGGCATCGTTCGCGCCGCGAACCAGGCTCATCCCGGGCAACGCCTGAAAACGAAGCTGGCCTCAGGGGAAATTCAAAGCACTGTCGAACCGTAGGCGCGGGGAAGAATTCCTGAGGTTCACCAGTCCATGCTGGACGCCTTGGGGGCTTTATCCTAGGTTCCGCCTTGTGCCGAACAATGCGAAGAGCAGCGCCGGCCCCGAGATTCGGGGTGAATCGATGCCGTTCGAAGAAGCCCTGAAAAAACTCGAGGGAATCGTGGAGGCCATGGAAAACGGCGACCTGCCGCTCGAACAGCTCCTGGCTCGCTTCGAGGAGGGCACGCGCCTCGTTCAAGTCTGCCAGGCCAAGCTGGAACAGGCCGAACTGAAAATCCAAAAGCTCGAAAAGGACGCTTCCGGGCAGGTCACCCTCAGACCGCTTGCCGGACAGCCCGCCACTTCCGAGGAATAATTTATGAGCCGTTACATCGATATGGTGGACGACCCCTCTCACGTCAAAAAGCTCACGATGGAACAGTTGGTCGAGTTCGCTGGAGAAGTCCGGCATGAACTGATCACCAAGCTGGCCAAACACGGCGGTCATCTCGGGCCAAATCTCGGCGTGGTCGAGCTGACCCTCGCGCTGCACTACGTTTTCACGACCCCCAGGGACAAGTTCGTCTGGGACGTGAGCCATCAAACTTACGTGCACAAACTGTTGACCGGGCGCAAAAGCCGCTTCCACACCATCCGCACCACCGACGGTTTGAACGGTTTCGCGCTGCGGTCGGAGAGCGAGCACGACTGTTACGGCGCCGGGCATGCCGGCACCGCGTTGTCCGCCGCCCTGGGCATGGCGGCCGCCCGCGACCAGCGCAGCAGCGACGAGGATGTGATTTGCATTTTCGGCGATGCGGCGCTGACCAACGGCATTTCGTTCGAGGCGTTGAACAACATCGCTTTCACCACGAAGCGGTTTATCGGCGTGCTCAACGACAATGAATGGAGCATTGCCAAGAATGTGGGGGCCATCGCCAGCTACCTGAACAAGCTCATCACTCATCCGCGCTACAACCGCCTCCAAAAGGACCTGGAACGTCTTCTGCGCCGGATGCCCAAAGGCGAACTGGCGATCCGGTTGGGCCATAAAGCGGAAGAAGCGATCAAGGGCGCCGTGACCGATTTCTCGCTGGAACAGAATTTAAACAACCCCGAGTCGGATGGCCGCGGCGGGTTTGGCAGCAGCTTGATCTTCGAGGAAATGGGGCTGCGCTATCTCGGTCCCATTGACGGGCACGATCTGCCGATGCTGATCAATTCCCTGGAGTTCGCGAAGACGAGCGACCAGCCCATCGTCCTGCACGTGCTGACGAAGAAGGGCAAAGGTTACGACGTGGCGCTGGCGCAACCTGAGAAATTTCACGGGACCGGTCCTTATGATGTCGTCACGGGGGCGTCCCCGGCCGCGAAGCCGGGCGCGCCGCCAAACTGGCAGGACGTCTTTGGCCAAACCATGGTCAAGTTGTGTCAGAAAGACAGCTCCGTTGTGGGCATCACAGCGGCGATGCCGAGCGGCACGGGGTTGAAGGCGCTGGAGAAGGCGATGCCGAACCGGTATTACGACGTGGGGATTGCGGAAGAGCACGCGGTGCTTTTTGCGGCCGGCATGGCGACAATGGGTTTCCATCCGGTCTGCGCCATTTATTCCACCTTTTTGCAACGCGCTTATGACTGCATTGTTCACGACGTGGCATTGCAGGATTTGCCGGTGATCTTTTGCATGGATCGCGCCGGGCTCTCGGCCAGTGACGGGCCCACCCACCATGGGCTGTTCGACATCGCTTACCTGCGTTGTGTGCCAAATGTCATTGCCATGGCGCCGAAGGATGAAGACGAGCTGGTGGACATGATGTTTACGGCCACTCACCAGAATCATCCGGTGTTCATTCGCTATCCGCGCGGTTCGGCCGAGGGGGTGCCGATCAAGGATCGCCCGCGCATGCTCGAGATTGGAAAAGCCGAGGTGCTGCAAAACTTCTCGCAGAAAGGCGGGAAGAAGGTGGCCTTGCTGGCGGTCGGCAACATGGTGGGGATGGCGCGGCAGACGGCCGAGCAGCTTGCCGGCGAAGGGTTCGACGTGGCGGTGGTCAATGCGCGTTTCACCAAACCTTTGGATGCAGGCACGACTGAGTTCTTCGGACGCGCCGCGGATTTGGTGGTGACGTTTGAGGACCATGTGGTGGCGGGCGGATACGGCAGCGCGGTGCTCGAGGTCTTTGCGGAAAGGAAGATCACCACGCCGGTGATTCGCCTGGGCTGGCCCGACCAGTTCATCGAGCACGCTTCCTCGGTTGATTATCTGCGCGAGAAGTATGGTTTAACAGCGGCGCATGCGACGGCGCAGGTCAAGGAACAGTTCGAGCATAGTGGGGAAGGACGGAGGAAGATTCCGGCCATCGCTTAAGGGCGGCCCGGATTCAGGTTTTGCACCGTGCGCGATTTGTCGGAGCGCGGCTGTCGCCGGCCGCAGCGCTCGCGAATCCGAAAGGCGCGGGAAGTCCAACATCAACCTTGCTTCACGGCACGCTGCGGCCGAGGACAGCCACGCTCCTTTAGTTGCGGCGTTGCGGTAGCGTTGCATTAAGGCTCCCCGATGGCGGATGCGCCCCTTTCGCATGGCTTGACGCCGCCGGGCCTCATATTAACCTTCTGCTATGCAGATGGATCGATTGACGATTAAAGGGCAGGAGGCTATTCAGGCGGCCCAAAGTATTGCGCAGCGTCACTCGCATCAGGAGCTGGACGCCGAGCACCTGCTTCTGGCGCTCCTGGAACAAAGCGAGGGCCTGATTCAACCGCTTTTTCAGAAATTGGGCGCGCCAGCCAACGTGGTCGCCTCCGAACTCGAGAACGAACTCGAGCGCCGTCCCAAGGTTCAGGGCACGGCTTCCATGGACGTTTACCCGAGCTCGAATCTGAAAAGGGCCTTGGACGCCGCGCAATCGGAAGCCGGCAAACTCCGCGACGAGTACATCAGCACCGAACATCTGTTGCTGGGCCTGATCGAGCATGGCGGCACGGCCCTCAAACGCATCCTCCAGCAACACGGCCTCCGGCGCGATTCCGTCCTGAAAGCCCTTTCGGAGTTGCGGGGCAACCAGCGCGTTACCGACCCGAATCCGGAAGACAAATTTCAGGCTCTGGAAAAGTATGGGCGTGATCTGACTGCTCTGGCGCGCGCCGGCAAGATCGATCCCGTCATCGGCCGCGATGACGAGATCCGCCGTGTCATGCAGGTGCTCACCCGCCGCACCAAAAACAACCCGGTGCTCATCGGCGAACCCGGCGTCGGTAAAACGGCCATTGTGGAGGGTCTCGCCCGGCGGATTGTCAGCGGGGACGTTCCCGAGTCGCTGGAAAACAAGAAACTGGTGGCCATGGACCTGGGCGCGATGATTGCCGGCGCGAAGTACCGGGGTGAGTTTGAAGAGCGGCTCAAAGCGTTTCTCAAGGAGGTCACGGCCAGCGAAGGGCGGGTCGTTCTGTTTATCGACGAGTTGCACACGCTGGTGGGCGCGGGCAAAGCCGAGGGCGCGGCCGATGCCGCCAACATGCTCAAACCGTCGCTCGCCCGCGGAGAACTGCGCTGCATTGGAGCCACCACGCTCGATGAATATCGCAAACACGTGGAAAAGGACCCGGCCCTGGAGAGGCGCTTCCAACCGGTGTATGTGGACGAACCCTCGGTCGAAGACACCATCGCCATCCTGCGCGGACTAAAGGAACGCTACGAAGTTCATCATGGCATTCGCATTCAGGACGCGGCTTTGGTGGCCGCGGCCACACTCTCGCATCGCTACATTACCGACCGTTTTCTGCCGGACAAAGCGGTGGATTTGATGGACGAAGCGGCCTCGCGCCTGAGGATGGAACTGGATTCGATGCCGACGGAGATCGACCAGCTCGAGCGGCAGATCATGCAGTTGGAAATCGAACAAAGCGCGTTGAAAAAGGAAAGGGACCCCGCCTCAAAGGAACGACTGGCGAAACTGGAACAAAACCTGGCCAATCTGAAGGAGCAGTCGTCCAAGCTCAAAGCTCAATGGCAGAACGAAAAGGCCGCCATCAATGCCATCAGCCTTCTCAATGGCCAGATCGAAGAGGCTAAAATCGCGTTGGAAAAGGCGCAGCGCGCCGGCGATCTGAACACGGCCGCGCAGATTCAATATGGGACGCTGCCGGAATTGCAGAAGAAACTGGCGGGCGCAGAGAAGCAACTGCACGATCAGCCTGAGGGCGCCCGGCTCCTGAACCTGGAAGTGACCGAAGAGGACATCGCACAGGTGGTTTCATCATGGACGGGCGTTCCCGTCACCAAGATGCTCGAGGGCGAACGCCAAAAGCTGGTCCAAATGGAGGAGCGCCTCCAGCAACGCGTCGTCGGACAGGACGAAGCCGTTACGGCCGTGGCCAACGCCGTCCGGCGGTCCCGGAGCGGTTTGCAGGACCC
>CAZCUL010000476.1:0-5379 GCA_964501475.1 uncultured Verrucomicrobiota bacterium
ATGTCCCACTCTACACGGAGTTTTCGCATGGAGTCCCGCCTTCAGGCGGCGGGCGTTCGCATCTCGGAGGGGCGAAGGAACTCTCCCAACCGGTCGGCCTTCCCGCGCTCCACCGGCTGAAGCCGGGACTCCGAACGCTGCGGAGGTCCGGCGCCACACAGAGTTTTCGCATGGACTACAAACCAACTCCGGTTCATAGAGAGAGAGAACTCCTCGAAGTTCTTCGCGCATTACCCCCATGAACGGGGCTGCTCCTCTCCCGCCCTTCGGGCACCCGAATGGAGGAGAGCGCAGTCCAAAACCTTGCGGAGAACGACCGATTCAGCAGGTCCACGAAGAGAGGGCGGGCTTGGCGCCGGGCCGGAGTCTGTTTTGATTCCTGGTCAGGCCTTGCGCACCGTTGACCAAAGCGTGTCTTCCTCCTACTCTGGCGGCGTGGCAAAAGGGACCGCCAGTACTGTGGGGACATCAGGAACGACGCGGTTTTTCCTTCGAGGCGGTTTGCCGCGGTCCTACGTCGATTATTTCGGGAACAAGCTCCTGCGCTTTCTTCTGCATCTCCACGCGCTGGGCGCTTTTGCTCTGATCACACTCAGCGTCATGGTGACAAAACTTGGGAAGGCGCGCCCCGTCATCCGGCCGCTGGTGATGGCTCATTTGGCCCGGGCGGGATTGCATCTGTTGCCCATGATCCTCTTTCTGGCTGCGGCGCTTGGCCTGCTTGTGATCGGGCAGACGGTTTCGCTGCTCTCGCGAGTGGGAGCCACGGAATTCCTCGGCACCGTTATGGTCACAGTCATCGTGCGCGAACTGGGGCCTTTGTTTGCCGCGTTGATTGTGCTTTCCCGCGCCGGGACGGCCAACGTGGTGGAATTAGGGACCGCCCGCGCGCTGGGCGAAGTGGAAGCGTTGGAGGTGCTGGGGATTGATCCTATCCATTACCTGGTGGTGCCGCGGGTCATCGGGATGGCTTTGGGCACCTTTTCGCTGACGGTTTATCTCATCTTGGGAGCACTGGCCAGCGGGTATTTGTGGGCGTTTATCCAGGACGTTCCGCTCCGGCCGGACGACTATTTCAGACAGTTGGCGGCGGCTTTGCGCGGACTGGATTTCGTTCTTCTGGCGCTCAAGACCTGCGCCTTTGGGGTGATCATAGCGGTGGTCACCTGTTACCATGGCCTGGCGCGGCCGTTGCGCTTGGAGCAGGTCTCGCGGGCAACGGTGCACGCGGTTGCGCACAGTGTCGTCATTTGCGTCCTACTCGATGCGCTGGTCCTGATCGTGTATCTGATGGCCTGATGTCTGCCGAATCGAACCAATCAAAATCTCCCGAGCCGGCGTTGGAAATGATCGATGTCTCGGTCCCACGGATGGCGGAGCCCGATCGTCCGGTGCTGGAAGGAGTGAATTGGCAAGTCAGCCCGGGCGACTATTGGTTTGTAGGCGGCCTGCATCGATCGGGAAAGAGCGATCTGATGGCGCTGGCTGCCGGCGTGCTTCGTCCCTTGAAGGGAAGCTATCGCCTCTTTGGGGCGGAACTGCCGGAAGGTTATGAACAGGACCCGATTGGAGAAAGGCTGCGCATCGGGCTGGTTTTCGACGGCGGGCAATTGATCCACGACCTGACCATCGAGGAGAATGTGGCCCTGCCGCTGTGTTATCACCAAAACCTTTCCGTGGCGGAAGCGCGGGAACGCATTGCGCCATTGCTGGCACTGGTTGAACTGGATCCCGTGGCGAAGGGAAGCCCCAGCGCCCTGAGCCGGAATCGGCAACAGCGCGCCGGGCTGGCTCGGGCTCTTGTGCTTAAGCCGGAAGTGCTTCTCCTGGACAATCCGCTGTCGGGCCTGGACCCGGAAGATGCCGTCTGGTGGCTCGACATCCTCGATCATCTTTCCCGAGGGCACGAATTACTCGAAGGGCGGGGGATAACGCTGGTCGCCACTGGTGACGATTTCCGGCCCTGGACAAATCGACCGCGGCAGTTCGCGTTGCTGAAAGGCCATCAGTTTTCCGTTCTGGAGAAGGCCCCGAGCAACGAGAAAGCGGACGAGCGTTTCTCCAGACGTCGCGGAGCATCCGATGTCACCACCACCTGACCGTCACATATGGCGCTTCAAGATTTAACTCCCCAGCTACGAACCCGCCTGAGCCGTGTCGAGCGGTGGGTGGGTCTGTTCGTTACCGTGGCGACGCTGCTCCTGTTGTTCGGGCTCGGATATTACGTCTATCAGGTTGCGCAGCGCAAAGGGTGGTTTTTGGAAAAAATCCCTTACCACACCTACGTGCAGAACGCTCAAGGTTTAAAGGTGGGCGATCCGGTCAAGCTGATGGGTTTCGACGTGGGCCAAATCACCGAGATTGAAGCGATGCCTCCGGGTGAACCCTTCAATATCTTTCTGAAATTCCGGGTTCGGGAGCCCTATTACGGTTACTTGTGGACCGATTCTCACGTTAAAATTGGCACCAGCGATCTGCTCGGCAACCGTTTCATCGAAGTCACCAAAGGCACGACTGGCGCGGTCACTGTCGTGCAGCAGGATGGGGCGCTGCAAATGCTCGACCACAAAGTGAAAACGAACACCGGTCACGTTCCGCTCGGCGAAAGTCTCCGTTACATTCCCGCGACCAATAACGCGGCCGGTTATTGGCTCACATCGATCGAGTCCCCCGCCTTGAGCGAACGCCTCGAGAACGTCGTGAGCACGGTCGAGCATGCCTTGCCCGGCTTCCTCAATCTCACCAACCAACTGAGGCAAACACTCAGCAACGCCGCCAGCGTCGTGACTCACACCGACGAACTGCTGGTGAGCGCCCGACCCATTGTCACCAATCTTTCGCGGATCACCGCCAACCTCAGCGGACCAAAAGGTTCACTGGGCGAATGGCTGATTCCCACCAACATCAATCAGCAACTCGACAGCACCCTCGCTTCCGCTGCCGGTGTTCTTGGCGCCGCGGAGACCAACGTCACCATGCTTTCAAGCAACCTGGCCCTGAGCCTGCAGAACCTTGCCGGCATCACCAGCAATCTGCACGCTCAGGTCGAGGCCAACAGCCTCATCCTGAGCGAAATCTCATCACTGGTCGTTAACAGCGACGAACTTGTTCGGGGACTCCAACGACATTGGCTGCTGAAAGGAGCATTTGCGGACGACTCCACGAACGCGCCTTTGCAAAACATCCTCAAACCGCGGATTGGAGAGATCAAATGAAGGCGTTCCGGAGCTTTCTGCCGCCGGCCGCGGCCTGCCTGGTCCTGCTGCAAGCGGGCTGCGCCTCCAGGAAGCCGCCGCCGGCGCCGCCTGTTCCAGTGAGCGAAGCCCGCCACGCCGCTTCAGAGGCAGATAAACTGTCTCGCCAGCGAAACTGGACTGCGGCAGCCCGCCAGTGGCAGTTGGCGGTGGACCGGTTTCGGCTGTTGAACGACCGCGAGAGTGAGGCCGTGGCTTTGCACAACCTTGGCTATGCCCAGCGCCAGACCGGCGATCTGGATGCGGCTGAAAAGTTTCTTCGCGAGGCCGCTGAATTGAACCGGGAACATGGGCATGCCCTGGACTGGTGGCATAACCAGATTGCCCTGCTTCAAGTCCATGCTCTCGCGGATGACACGAACGGGTTGTCTGCGCGGTTCGAGGAGTTGACGGCCCGCCTGGACGAGGTTCAGGAGGCCGTGCTGCGCGGCTTATTCCTGAACGAGCGCGGCCTTTGGCACAAAGACGCCGGGCGCTTCCAGGAAGCCGGGCAGGATTTCGCTGCCGCGGAACGAGAGTTTCGTGCCGGGGGCGACGCGGCCGGAGTTGCCACCGTTCATGCCAATCAGGCGGAACTGCTCGAGGCTCAGGAGAATCTTGAGGCGGCGATCCAACGTTGGCAGGAAGCGCTCACTGAATTTGAGAAGCTGGCCGACCCGCCGGGAATAGCGCGCACCCTTGCGGGGAAAGGAAGGGCCTTACTGGCGGCCAACCGCGATCTGGCCCAGGCGGAAGACCTGCTTCGCCGCGCCGCGCAGAATTATCAGACCCTGGGGGAGAAGCAAAAGCGCGAGGAAACCCTGGAACTGCTTTTGAAAGCCGACAGGTCTCGATAAAAGACGCCGGTGCCTTCGAACGCCAGGACAGCGCGCTTGTCTCCAGCGCGGTTAACCCTGATTGAAGGAGCGATTCGAGGAAAGCAGCCAAGGAAAGAAAGGAAAGACTTGCCGCTATTGTATTCCCGTACATCCATATTGACTGAGCGTTTTGGTGATGTTGAACGAATGAAATCGATTCAGGCCGCAATCATTCCCGCCCTTGCCGCGAGCGTGGCGGAGACGAACGATATTCGCGCCATCAAACCGCCGGTGGAAGTGCCGAACGAATGGGCCTGGCTCTGGTGGGTGGCGGGCGCGGTCATCCTGATAGCGCTCGCCGTGGCGGCTCTTTATTGGTGGCACTGGCGCCGCAGCCGCCCGGTGTCCGCCCTGATGGTGCCGCCGCACGTGCGCGCCCGGCAAAGGCTCCAACAGGCGTGGGCGTTGATTTCGGACGCCCGCCTGTTCTGCATTGCCGTTTCAGATGCGCTCCGCGTTTATTTGGAAGAGCGATTCAATCTTCAGGCGCCAGAGCGGACCACGGAGGAATTCCTGGCTGAACTGCAGTCAACCGGCGTGCTCTCGCCTGAGCAAAAGCAGAGCCTCGGGGAATTCCTGCAACACTGCGATCTGGTGAAGTTCGCGCGGCACGAACCGCCCGAGTCGGATTTACGGCAGTTGCACGATGCGGCCCTGCGATTGGTGGACGAAACCCAGTTTGAATCAGTGAACGCGCCGGGAATCGCCTCTGGCGCCGGCTCAGAGCAGGTTTTGGCGGAGCCCGAGCGCGAACCGGCGGGCGTCGAGGAGTCTAAATGAGATGACGTTCGCGCACCCTTATTTTCTTTTGCTGCTGGCCGGGCTGCCGCTGCTGGCCTGGTGGAAAGGCAAACGCAGCCAGCAGGCCGCATTTCTTTACTCGTCGGTCCAGCTCGTGAAAGGCGCCGGCCATTACGGCCGTTCGACAGCGGGAACGATTCTGCCGACCATGCGCTGGTTGAGCCTGGCCTTGTTCATCGTGGGTTTGGCGCGCCCCCAGTTCGCCGAGAGCGAAACGACCGTGCGCGCCAGCGGCGTGGACATCGTGGTTGCCATCGACCTCTCGGGAAGCATGGAATCGGAAGATTTTTTTTTGAAAAGCGAACGCGTGAACCGTTTGGTCATTGCCAAGGATGTGTTGAGGAAGTTCATTGCCAGGCGCCCTTCGGACCGGATCGGGCTGGTGGCCTTCGCCGGCAAGGCTTATGTGGCCGCGCCATTGACGCTCGATCATGATTTTCTCCTGATGAATCTGGAACGGCTGAAAC
>CAZCUL010000477.1:0-8654 GCA_964501475.1 uncultured Verrucomicrobiota bacterium
AAATCCGCGCCATCCGTGGTCCAATCGTCTGGGGCTGTCCATGTCCGCCGCAATCGATCCTGCTGCGGTGGTCAGAACAAGTCTGGCTCTCCAATCCGCCTCCATCAAACCGACGTCCCTGGCCAAACCTATTCACCGAACAGTGTTAATAAAATCACAAGCTCTTCGTTTTATCAGGAAACTCTCGTCAACGATAACGGGTTTCGCTTTTGCCGGATTTGATAAAGGAGCTTTTGCTTGACTGTGTCTGAAGCTAGTCTTTGATACACAGCCGTCAAGGAGAAGTACCAGGCCACTGACCCGGACGAATTACTTCCCTGATAAAGCGACAATGGTCGGTTTATCCGGCGTTTATTGGGCCGGCAAAAGCGAATGAAAAGAATCCATTTTCCCAACTGGCGGGAGGTTCTGATCCAGGAAGCATTACCGGAACGGCTCAAACAGTCGTTCGAAAAACCATCCGCTGGTATCTCAGTTTTTGTCAACGCGGACGGGCCGAAGTTACGGTGCAGTCGGCCAGAGACTTCATCGAGGTTCGTGGTGCGCCGGTGCGTCGGTGCGCCGGTACGCCGGTGTGACGGTGAGTCGGTAAGGCGGGCAACCCGAAGGGTTAGCAGAGGGTAGCCGGAGGTCGCAGCGTAGCGGAGACCTCCCGGTCTGTGGGGGAAACGAGTACGCACCCCAATGGGGGGTGCCAGAGAGCTTCCGACAAAGCCTGCGGCGGAAATGGGCACTGCGGCCACGCAACGTTGACGCCGGCGAGAAAACTTTGGCGCCCGCTTTTGGCGCATCCTCTGGCACCCCGCTGGGGTGCATGCCTTTTTGCCAACGCTTTCCGGAGGTCTCCGCTACGCTGCGACCTCCGGCTACCTTCTGGCACCGCTTTGCGGTGCGTGACGGCGCAGCGCGCCGTCCCTACCCTGATCCGGACCGCGGGCCTCTGGCTCGCAGCGCTCTGGCCACACCAGTATCTTTGGGAGAACCAGCGCGGTTGGTCGCTTTCAAGCCGCTGCGGCTCAGGAGAGCCGCGGTCCGAGCGGTTGGGGCGAAGCATGCCTGTCGAGAGTCGTGCGACACAGGCGGCTACGGCTCGCTCGGGACGGACCCGCGCTGCCTTTTGGCCGCCTCTCAACTCTTCGGGTTTGCGGCCTCTTTGACTCGTTCCAAAATCACATCCGCGATATGCGGCTCGTTGCCAATGCTGGCGGCGTACCACACATATTTCCCGTGTTTCTCAGTCGGGTTCCGCCAGGTGGGTTGCCCGCTCTCCAATCGTTTCTGGACGACCCGCGGAGCTTCTCCCAGCATCACCGGTATATCTTCGTAAGAGTGGAGGCCGTCACTGATGAAGAACGGCACCATCACGACGTTCTTCGTCTGTGCCAGCCGGCAATAATCTCCAATGCGCGGCTCCTCCTCCATGAAAACCGAATGAACATCGCGATAACGGTTCAAAGCGCGAATCAATTCGACCTGGCGCTCGATGGCCTTGCGGGAATTCTCATTATTGCCCGTGCCATGTCCGGCAATGAAAAGGGATGTTTCGGTGGGTTGAGGGGCGCGCGGAAAGGGATGCCTTTCTACGATTTCGCGGGCGCGCTCCAGGAGCACGCCGGTCATGCTCTCGTGTGTTCCAATAGGCCCGCAGTAATAGAGCGTTTGCCGGCCGCGCACTTGAATGCGCTCAAAGCCCGTTCCATCCCGCCGGTTCAACCCAAGTTCCCGCGGAATAACCTCCTCCGTGAAATATCCTTCGCTGATGAAAAGCGGCACCACGAAGACGCGTGGCGTGAAGACCCCACGCAGAACCCCGGAGATGGAAGGTTCAATTTTCCAAAAGCACTCGATAACCTGTGCAAAGATTCCGCGGCGCCGCAACTCATCCCCGTGCTGATATGTCGGAGCACTCGACTCGGCGTTCAGCGTCGAGCCGTGCCCCGCCAAAACCAGGGCTGCATCGGAAAAGTTTTCTTTCACTACAAGGCAATGCTTAGCCTGCGCCCGGCGAGATCGCAAGCCGGCGCGAGCGATGCGCTATCCTGAACTTGTCGCCCTGCGGACCGGGAGCGTTTCAGCGACCAATCAAGTCGATCAATACCGGGTTTCCCGTTCTCCTTCGTTGTCTCCGGCCAGAATGGTTTCACAGCCGATTTGTGGGCGCATCCGTCTTGTGCCGGTGATTTTTGAAGGGTTAAGATCGCGTTGTGCGACTGCGAAGTATTTTCCTGGGACGCTCGGATGCTCTCCCGCGCAGTAAGCGCGCCCAGGTCTGGGGAACGACGGTCATGGGGTCGGACTGACATGCCTGATGTGATTGAGCTTTCGTTGGGATGGGTAATCGTTTTGTTTGCCGCCGCCGCAGCGGTGATTGGGGTGGCAGGCTGGCGCCTGGCTGGGATTGCGGATCGGTTGGCGGACCGCACAGGCCTGGGCGAAGCACTGACAGGCGCACTTCTTCTGGGAGCAAGCACGTCTCTGCCCGGCATCGTCACTTCCGTGACTGCGGCCTGGGAGGGGTACGCGGAACTGGCCGTGAGCAACGCCATTGGCGGCATTGCCGCCCAGACGGTCTTTCTGGCCATTGCGGACATTACTTATCGCCGCGCAAATCTCGAACACGCCGCCGCCTCCATTTCCAACATCATGCAGGGGGCGCTTTTAATCGTGCTGTTGACCATGCCGCTCATAGCCATGGCTCTGCCCGAAGTTTCGCTGGTTAAAATCCATCCGGCGACGCCTTTGATGTTTCTCGCCTACGTGTATGGAATGAAGATGGTCTCGGGAGCGCGGAATGAACCGATGTGGCAACCGGCGCAAACGCCCGAAACCAGACAAGACGTGCCGGATGACAAGGCGCGGTCGGAAGGCCTGCTGTGGCTTTCCATCCGCTTTGCGACCCTGGCGGCGTTGGTGGGAGGCGCCGGCTGGATTGTGGCCCGCTGCGGCATGGCCCTGACCGAAAAGACCGGCCTCACCGAAACTTCGGTCGGCGCAGTCTTTACCGCGATTTCGACCTCCCTCCCGGAACTGGTCACTGCCATCGCGGCGGTGCGGCAAGGGGCCTTGACCCTCGCCGTCGGCAGCATCATTGGGGGAAATGCGTTTGACACCCTCTTCCTGGCGGCATCTGACATCGCCTTTCGAGAAGGATCGATCTACCACGCGCTCACACAGCGGCCACTCTTCCTCTTGTCGCTGACCATCCTGCTCACGGCCATTTTGCTGATGGGGCTCGTGCGGCGGGAGAAGAAAGGGATCGGCAATATCGGCTTCGAAAGCTTCTTCATTCTGCTCCTCTACACCGCAGCAATGGTCTTCCTGTTCGTCGCCCGCCACTAAATGCGCTTGGAGGCCGGGTTCAGATCGGCGGCGGCCGCCTGCCTAAAATGAGAAAGACGATGAAAAGGATCAGGAAGACCACAAATAGTATTTGGGCGAACTGCGTCGCGGTGCCGGCCAATCCGGTAAAGCCCAGCGCCGCCGCGATCAACGCAAAGATTAAAAAGCCCAATGCCCAGCGAAGCATAATGTTTCCCTGGTTAACGGTTCAGCGCGATTGAGGGCGACCCGGCCGCAATGCCAGCAGAGCCAGGACTGCCCCCAAAACCAGGAGTGCGGCTCGCGGTTCCGGCACTGCCTGCGGTTCGCCAAAAACAAAATCATCCATCACCACCAGGTCCACCCCGCCCCCGTCCACAATTCCCGGCCCGAGCGCGCTATTGCCGCTGGTGATCCGGACCCGCCCGATCTGTTCGCCGCCATCGAAAGACACGCCCAGAAACGACAGGCCCCCGGACGTGCCGGAAGGAACGAAAACCGTGGTCAGACTGTTGTCGGTCAGGTCGAAGAATTCAAGCGAAGTGCTGTCCGGCAAGTCCACTCCGGCAAACACCGCGCCAAACCCAATCACGTAGGCCGGGACCGAAGGCATCGACGGCACAAAAAAGGTCACGTCCAGAATCGAGCTCTCCACCGCAGTAAAGAGCCGCTCTGAACTGAATGTCTGAAACATGCTGGGATAGGCCGGATTGATGTTGCCGTAGCGCACGGGTGTCATCGAAGGATTGTCGCTGTCGGCACTGACCTGGAAACCTGTGCCTGGAGTGGTGAATTCGATGCCGCGTTGCGATGTGGAATTAAAGAAGTCTCCGGGAAAGAGGTTTGGAGCGGAAAAGCCATCCGGCACTCCGTCCCAATTGACCGCGCGAAAGCCGGACGCAAAGGGACCGCCCCCCGCGCCATTGTTCACGCCGCCGAGGTCGGCCCGAAACTGGTCCACGCCGCCTTGAATCGCCGCCGGAGAATCGCCACTGGCGGCGCGAATTACCGGAGCCGCATTGGCTTCCGGCAGTCCGCCCAGCGCAGCAGTCAGTAGAGAAATGCTGATAACCGTTATTGGAAAATACTTCATAATGATGTCGCCGAGTCCCTTTTTCCCTCTCGAAGGCCGGTGCCACTCCTGGCAGCGACGGCCGGTCGCCGTGGAAAGGTTCCGAGGGTGCCAGTAAACCAAGGAGAACGACTTTCGTCAAAACCAAAAATGACCCAAATGGCACACCCGGACTGGAGGGTTCTTCATAATTCGTTTTTCCGTTCAGTCCCGGCAGTTTAATCGCTGTTTTTGGGCGGAACGGCCTGGCGGGCGAAGGCGTCCAGACGCTTCCGCATCTCTTCGACCTTTTCGGGATGGTCGCCGGCAAGGTTCTCTTTCTCGGAGGGATCAACCGCGAGATTGAACAGCTCAATTTGTTCTTCGGTGGCGGTGCCGGCGTTCCTTTTCGCTTTGGGTTTGGGACCGCTGCGGCGCACCAGAAGTTTCCAGTCGCCCATGCGGATGGCACCGTTGCCGGGAGTCGCGTTCAGTAAAATGGCGTCGTGCGGGGACCGCTTGTTGTTGCTCAGAACCGGCCAGAGATCCCGACCGTCCAGCGGTCTCTCTGTCATCCCCTCCCGGTCTTTCACCTCCGCATCGAGCGGAAGAGAGGCTGCCCGAACGGCGTGTGGCACTGAGACACCGGCGAGCTTTAGAAGCGTCGGATACCAATCAATGATGTGGAGCGGCTCTTTGACCACGCTGCCCGCTGGGATTCTTCCATCCCAGGTTGCAAAAGCGCATGCGCGCACGCCGCCTTCGTAAAGGGTTCCTTTGCCGGCACGGAACGGGCCGTTGTCCGTGATGCGGCCCGGTTGGGGCCCTCCGTTGTCGCTGGTGAAAATGAAGAGCGTATTGCCGCGGCGACCGGTATCTTGAATGGCGCGAATAATCCGGCCCACCGCCTCATCCATGGCTGCGACCATTCCGGCATACGTGCGGCGCGGCTCAGCGAGATGGCCGTATGGCTCCTTGTATTTTTCCGGAACCTGATAGGGCGAATGGACGGCATTGAACGGCACATAAATGAAGAGCGGTTTGTCTTTTGGCTGCTCCTCAATCACGCGCACCGCCTCATGCGCGATCAGTTCCGTGGTGTAGCCTTCGTCGTGGTTGGGATTGCCGTTCCGATACCAATCCAGTTTGCCGTCGCGCAGGTGGGTGAAGTAATCGAGCATTCCGAGGAGATGACCGTAGCAATGATCGAATCCGCGCGCGTTCGGCCAATAGGCAGGATCGAAACTGCCCAGATGCCATTTGCCAAACATGCCGGTGAAATAACCGGCTTCCTTCAGCGCCTGCGGCAGGAGACGCTCCTCCAAAGGCAGGCCATAATCCGCCGAAGGCCGGATCACACCCACTTGCAGGCCGTAGCGCATCGGATAACGCCCCGTCATCAGGGCTGCGCGCGTGGGCGAACAAACCGGCTGCACATAAAACGCGTCCAGGCGGGCGCCGGCTGTGGCCAATCGATCCAGATGCGGTGTCTTGATTTCGGTGCCGCCGGTGAAACCGACATCCTTGTAGCCCAGATCGTCGGCGATGAAGAAAACGATGTTCGGGCGCGGAGCATTTTCGGCGGCCTGGACAGCGGCAAGACCCGCGGTGAGCAGAGCCAGAAAACCGAAGCGAAGGCGTTTCGAAAACTCAGGCATCAGATCCTTCGCACTTTGATGTTGCGGTAGCGGATGACGGTATGATTCGAATCATTGAAAGCGCCCAGCCCGAGCAAACATTCCTTTGAAATGCGCATCTGTTTGACCGGCGCCCCATTCTCCAGGACCGGAACACCGTTTACTGAGACATTTGCTTTGTGATCCTGAAATTGGAAATGAAACGAGTTGCTGCGATCACCTAAAACAACGGCCTTGCGAATTCCCTGGTCGCTCCACACACGCGAAAAACTGGCGACATTTCCTTCCCTTTCGCTCCGCTTGATTCGAAAAGCGTACCAGTCCGAACTGTTCTGCTCGGGAATCCCGATGGTCAGCCCGGCTTCAGAATGCCGGGTGGAGGAATAAACCGTTTCGATCTCACCGGTCACTTCAAAGGCGGGGCCAATGGGCACCCTTGAAAGCAGGAGGTGGCCATTGGCGTCAGCAGCCACTTCCAGCACCCCTGGCTCGACCTTCTGCATCTTTCCCAGGAGGATGATCCAATTCAGGTCATCCTCGCTCGACGGGAGGAAATCGATCCACCGCCCGGCGGCCAGCTCCGTTTCCCATTTGAGACTCGCGAGCCGGTGTTGAATGAACTTTCGCGTCCGGTCATCGAAGCCCGGCGTTTCGCTCAGTGGAGTGTAAAGACGCAAAGCTTCAGCCGCGTCGCTGGCATTGCGCCGGGATTCAGCCTCTGCTATCCCCGGACCGGCCTGGCCAGTACGGGCCGCCACTTCCAGCGGCATTAGTGAAATATCCTTGCCCCATCCGCTCCAACCGCCCGGCGGCAATTCCCAGTTCAGGACCTCGAGCTGTTCCCGCGCGAGGCCGTATTTTTTCGCCAGGAAGGCCACCACGGCGTAGGTGCCGCGCCAGCCCTGCTGCTGCGGAATTGTGGGTGCCTCGGCAATGTATCCTTCATACATCTGCTGCACATGCGGCCAAATATCGGCGCGCCCATAAAGATGCTCACCCGGAGGAAGCTCGAATTCCGATTCCAAATCACTTACGATATCCATCCATTTGCGCGGAACGTCCGTATCGAAGCGTTTCGTCTCCAGGGCCGTGATACCAAAAGCCAGCATCGCATCGAGGCTGCCGTGCCAGCGCGGACGCAATCCCCAACGCATGTTCGCCCAGGCTCCGGGATGGTCGATCTGCGCGGTAATCGCCCGGTCAAACCAGACGCGCATCTCTTCGGCGCCCGCATCGCCCATTGCCACGTAAACCATACGGGCGGGGGCCAACGGGAATTCAGGGTGGAGTTCCCAAGCCCTGGTAAAGGCCGCTCGCGCTTTCGCCAGATGATCGTGAAACCCCTGCCAGCCCGGATCGGTCACCGTCGGTGCGTACCCGCCGCCACGCGCCTTCCATGCCTCCATTACGTGGTATTCGCCTTCGAGCACTGCGGACAACCACTCCTGATTCCTTGCTCCGCCGGCAATTTGATGAACGCCCACCCGATTGCGGTAGAAGAACTGATATCCCCAGCCGGTCAACAAAATGTCAGCCATTTCAGGCTGATCTTCAGGCAGCAAACTGCCGTCGTTGAGGGTTTGTTTGAATGCCCGTAACGCAACGCCATCCAACTCCCGAATGCGTTGAGCTCGCTCGTCCAAGACAGCCGCAAGGCTCACCGCGGCGTAAAATCTTGGATAGCCTTTGTGACCAGAGTTCTCATAGCCAGCCAGCGCTCGTTCCAGGCGCCGGGTTTTCTCATGTGGATTCATGGTGAGGGCCGCGGTTACGGTAAGCACAAGCGGATCGTCGCATCCGGTCGAATTCGCCAATTGATCACCCAATTCATGTGGGGAGGGAGAATTCGTCGCCGCTGCTCCGCCGAAGTGATGCGCGATCCAGGCTTCAATCAATTGCAATGCTTCCGCATCACAGGGCTGATTACGTTGTCCGTTGTGCCGGTAACCTTCCAGATATTGACGAACGCGGAATTCGCGGCTGCGCTGGCGAACGTCCGCCTCGGTCATCGTATTGGTGTTCCAGGACGCAGGCTTGGCCACGATTGCTTTGCTGGCCCCCGAACTCGCTTGCCTGAGTTGCTTCTGAAAGCCGCGATAGAATGAGGCTGTCCCAAGGGCAACCAGAGCGAGAGTGACTATGCCGAGCACAACAGCAAGCGCGACGCCCCACACGGGAAACCGTCCCGTATTCCGCGAGACGGCAGTTGCCGGAATCGGTGGTGGCAGGAGAGTCGAGGCACCGCTGGACTCGAGCACCGCGTCCAGCGGCTGCCAATCCGTCATTCCCTCGCACCATACCCATTCCGAGCCGGTAAGTTCACCGGCTTCCCGGCGGAGGCGCAATTCGTCCAGGGAGAAAGCACCTCGTTCCTGGCCGTCACAACTCAGGCGATAGTCCATAGGCATGCTTTTCGCAGAGAGTATGCGCCCGGCCGTGAATCGCAAGCCCGCACAATGCAGGCAAACAGCCTACGATCAGTTCCCTGCCCTGGAACACGGTGATCTCCTCGACAATATGGATGACTGAATCGCCTTTCGTGAGATAGACCACCTCCGTTTTGCCGTCGCCATCGACATCGCCAGCCGTCACTCCCGGCCCATGATGACCGGGAAGCCCTTCGCTTTCGCTCTGGCCGCCCACGGCAA
>CAZCUL010000478.1:0-5022 GCA_964501475.1 uncultured Verrucomicrobiota bacterium
AAAGAGCAGCCACTGAACTGTCAGAGAAAGTGTCAGAGAAACCGGTGGCGGCGCGGTGATTTCGCGCTGGATGCGCGGTGGCAAAAGTTGATTGCTTTCTTAGGAAAACCGCAGTAAATACGTTCATTCCGCATCTTCGGAGATGCCCGAGTCCTACCTCTGGAGCCAATCCCTTCTCTCTCCTTTATTCTTTCCCGGGCGGGGCATATCAGGCGATCGCTGAGCGGTCACTCCTGAGGATAGAGGAGGATGCGATCGTGGACGATTACGGCCAGATCATTTTTGTCATCTCCCGTCAACTCGGCAATGACGGCCTCGCGCGGCTCCGGTGAATCACTTCGCCGCCCGCGAAACGTCCGTTCTTCAAACACCTGCCACCGGTTTCCAAACACCAACTGTCCTGGCTCCTCGAACATCACAATATCCAGGTAATTCTTCGCCGTCTCCAGAAAGACAAGATCCTTGCGACCGTCCTGATTAAGATCACCCGAAATCACATCATTAAGCCGACCATCCTTGATCGGCGTTTCGTAACCGTCCAGTTCCACGTAATCCCAGGTAGCACCACTCAAGAGCATCCAACCTACCGCATTCACTCCCAAAAAACCGACACTGTTGGGCTCAGCGGCACCTAGAGAAACAGGTTGCAATTCGTTAAATTCGGTAAAGGGAAGCAAGATATTTCGCATTACCTGCCATACTCCCTTCTCATCGCGTTGGGAAAGGGTCAAGGATTTTCGCTCGGCGTCCAGGAGAAACAACGACGCTATCGCGTTGGTCCCGTCGCGGACCGAAGCAGCGCCCACAATCCTCGAATTACTCGATGTCCCATTAATCTGGTCTCTGACTTTGAATCCCCATCCTTCCTCTTGAGGGGAGCCGGGCTGCAGCTGCTTGGTCAGAACCACGGCCCGAAGAAAGTTCTTTTGCGCAAGCAGTAACTCGCGTTTGCCATCGCCATCTACATCTGCGGCGCTAAGCCAGGGCTGTTCCACCGTTCCTCCCGGCGGACTTACGTCTATCTCCTCGAACCCCCTTTCAGATTTCTGCAAAAGGAGTTTGATCCTCTCGTAAGGAATCAGCACCACCAGATCCGGAAGGCCGTCCTGATTAACGTCATGAAACGTGAGCGATGCGGGATTGGATTTAAATTTCTCGCTCAGCTTTTGAGTGCGAATCTCTCCATTCAATTCCCGCAACGCCACCTCCCTTTTGCCTTCCAAATCCAGAATCACAGCCAAGTTGGGCTCTCCCGACTCCTCCAATCTCCCCAAGGCCATTGCTAGCGGCTTGCCAGCAAACGGAAGGATGTTTGGGAATGGCGCCCGTCCTTCCCGGTCAAACCGCATAACACCCACTGCCCGTTCATCCGGGCTGATCAGATAGACCTCAGCCGCGATCTCTCCTTCCCGCGGTAGGACAGCGAGGTCCGTAATCCCGGTGAGACTAGGATAAGTTTTAGCCTCAGCCAACGTTCCGTCTCGCCGCTGCAAGTAAACCTTGATTTGTCCGCTGTCCGGTTCGGCTACCAAAAGATCGGGCAGTTGGTCGGAGTTAATGTCCCCCCAGGCCACTCCGCGCTTGGCCTTGGAAGTCTTGGCCAAAGGCAATACCTGGAATTGGCCCTGTTGGAACGACCCCGCGAGTGGTTCTGCGTCTCTTCGCACGAAGTGGGAAACTTGGGCTCGGCCAGAGTTCATGGAGATTGTGATTACCTCGGGCTTTCCGTTCATGTCCAAGTCATCGGCCCAATAGGAGCGAATGGTGGGAAGAGTGAAATGAATTTCCGGTCCCAGTTGACCCGCCTCGCTCTGCAGGCGGAAACGGAATGGATTCGCACTCTCCCAATTGACCAGCAAGGCATCGTGGCGCTGATCGCCGTTAATGTCAATAATGTGCACAGATTTCACCAGGCCGGAGAACGGAATCCTTTCCGGCTCCGCCAAAACCCCGGCTTCGTCCTGCGCCAGCAGGTAGATGGCATTTTCTCCCAGCAAAATGAGGTCTGTTCGGTTGTCCCCGTTTAGATCTCCAGACACGAGGGAATTCGGAGTCAATTGGCCATCTTCGATGGGCCACCGCTTGGGCAGCGTCCAGTTGTTGCTGCCTTGGTTGTATTGGACGACCAATTCCCGCGGGTCGCCGTAGTAGGCGATGTCTGGTCTTTTATCCTGGTTGAGATCCTCAAGCACCAGCGCAGCAATTCGTTTCTCCGAAGCGATGGATTCGATTCGAAACCGAGAGTCCGGCGCCAGCTCATTCAGCTCGCGTTTGCTCCGCTGTCTGGCGTCCGTCGCGTTGGTCTTTCCAGTCTGGTTGTAAAGAAGATTGATCTTTGACCGGGAATTATTCACTACCACCATATCGTTGAGTCCATCTCCGTCCAGATCCGCAACCCGGAGCTGGGAAATAAAATTATCGATTGGAAAGGTTTCGCGCCCGGCAAATCCAAACGGTTCAGACGACTCTTCCGCTGCGAGGCGATACCCGCACGACAGGATTGAGACGCACGCGACAAAAACAAGAGACGCTTTCAAAATACTCATGCTCGTAGCCTGTTTGCTGATTCGGCCTGGAGTCACCTTATTCTCCCAAAAGATGGAGAGCAACCCGGCGCTCATGACTTCCAATGCGATGTTCCCACAAATAGACACCCTGCCAAGTGCCAAGAGTTAGCCTCCCGTTCGTTACGGGCACCCCAAGATTGACGGCTGTAAGGGCTGTCCGGACATGTGCGGGCATGTCGTCTTCTCCTTCCGAGGTATGTCTGAACATCTCATCTCCATCTGGAACCAGCCTGGCAAAAAAGCGCTCCAGGTCTCGCCGCACCTCGGGATCGGCATTCTCCTGAACCAAGAGTGACGCGGAAGTATGTTGAAGGTGAAGGGAAAGAAGACCGCTTCGGACACCAGTTTGACCAAGCCACGCCTCCACTTCTTCAGTGATCTCATAGAATCCCCGCCCGCGGGTCGGAATAACCAATTCATCCTGATGTTGCCGCAGCATGATTGGGTCGCAGGAGAAGTCGTTGCACGACCGGTCGGCCGTTCAAGGCTGTCCTTTCTTTTCCTCCATCCAGCGTTCCAACTCTGGATTCCGAGGATAACCGCCGCTCACAGCCTTCTGGTAATGCCACTGGGCCAGCTCCATAAAAGGCGGCTGTTGAGTGGCGTAAACGACCGCTAAAAGATAGTGAGCTTCGCCCCAGCCCGGCTTCAACTGAACGGCCTTCCGCAAGGCGGTCTCGGCAGAAGCGCGCTGTCCGGTGTGGATCAAGGCCCGGCCGAGAAAGTATTGAGTCTGGGCCTTGTTTGGATCGATCTTGGCCGAGAGACTGAGTGCATCAACAGCCTGGTCGAATTGTTCCTGGCGAAGGCGAAGACTGCCAAGCAAATAGAGGCTGGCCGCATCACGTGGGTCGATGGACAGGGCTCTTTGCAAGGCTCGCTCCGCCTCGCCCAGCTTGTCCTGGTCGAGTTGCACTGCCGCCAGGTGCGCTAGCGTATAAACATTGTCTGGATCTTGCCTCAAGACATCGCGATACCGCTGTTCCGCTATTTCAAACCGTCCCTGGCTGATGGCCCGTTCAGCCTCGACGATCAGCGGTCCAGCTCCAGGCGGCAGCTCAGTTGCCCTCTCTTTGCTCGCGGGAGGACTTGTTTCGGCCACAGCTACCAGGGTATTGGGCTGTTGAAACAACGCCAATTCCTCCGGGGTGTAAGGGACCGTCTTGGCTTCGTAGGTTTCGAGACGCGCGCGCGCCATCTCGAGTTCCCTGGCCAGTTCCGCTACCTCAGCCGCCTTCACGGCACTCGTTTCCCGCGTCCTCCGATCAGCCCCACCGCGGGATCGTTGCACGGTCGAAAGTTGATTCGCCAGTTCGTGCAACCGGCTCTCCAACAGAATCTGCTCTGTGCGCAACGCCACATTCGTAGCGTGAAGTGCGGCGATGGTCGCGTTGGCGGACTGGAGTTCCGGAAGGGATGCGGTCACCTCGCCGGGCGGGGGTGTCTGAGTTTGCAATTGGGCTACCTGAACTCTTAGCGCAGAGTTTTCGCGTTCCAGCGCGTTTGCACGTTCAGTCTGTTCTTCCAGACGGCGCTCGACCTCCGCGAAAATCTCCCGTTCGCGCTGTCCCATCGTGGCCTCTGCCGGAACAGATGCCCGGGTTTGAATCTGCTCCAAGCTGACTTTGTAGAGATCGCGCTCTCTTTGCAGTTCCTTAATCCTTTCGTCCGCCTCGGCCAGTCGTTTTGGATCCACCGCCGCCGGTTGCACAGATAATGCCTCCTTCAATTTCGCCTCAAGGGTCGCATTACTGTCCCGCAAGCGCTTCAATTCCTCCTGCAGTTGCAAAACCTGGTTGCTGGCGCTCGCAGGATCGAAGGTCACCGGAGAGCTCACTGTCGCGGTCACATTCGTCGCCACACCTTTCTCCGTCAGGGCCGCGACCTTTGAGGCGATGTAGTCGAGACGATAGCTTACGAGCTTTTCGTTCCAACGCGAGTAGGTCCCCTTAAGCGCCTGAAGCTTGGCTTGGGCCTCGAGATACTTGGAAAGCGCCTGGCGTGGCTGGTTTCGCTCCTGCAGAGCTTCCCCTTCCTGCATTAAGTAATAAACCTCAACATATCGCTCGTCTGCCCCCTGTTGCGCAAACGCCGACAGGAGCGCTCCGAAGAAAATAATCGCAATTCGTGCCAATAGGCGTCTCATGGAAGGCGATTCTAGTACCGTGGAAGGTCGTTTGGCAACGAATTCGTCGCTCTGGTCGCTCCCGAAGCCCGCCGCATCTCGCTCTGACCCGGCTGTGGCGCTTGGCCGTTGATGGGGTCGCCCGCGCCGTCCGCCCGCCGCGATAACTGCCTTGCAAACGTTGACACCGATGCGGCGCATGTGTTACGGTCCGCGCGAGTTATATCCTGTTACGGTAGTGAACTCGTTTCTGAACCAACATGTGCTGGTGTTGAACCGCCTCTGGCAGGCAGTCAATGTATGCACCGCCCGGCGGGCGCTTACGCTTTT
>CAZCUL010000479.1:0-3627 GCA_964501475.1 uncultured Verrucomicrobiota bacterium
AGCGGGTCTGCCAGCGACTCTCACCATTCATGCTCCGCTGGCGCAAACGCTGCGCTATGGAGAGAATCCGCATCAACGGGCAGCCCTTTACGGCTCATTCGGAGAGTACTTTCATCAACTCCATGGCAAGGAGCTTTCCTACAACAACATTCTGGATTTAACCGCCGGGGCGGCCCTGATTGCCGAATTTGCCAGCGACCGTCCCACCCTGGCCATCTTGAAGCATACGAACCCGTGCGGTGTCGGCCAGGGCGAGTCATTGCGCGAGGCCTGGGAGAAAGCCTTCGCCACCGACCAGCAGGCGCCTTTCGGCGGAATCATTGTCGTCAACAACCCGCTCGATCGCGCCTGCGCGGAAGCCATCGAGAAGCTTTTTACCGAGATCATCGTGGCACCGGACTTTGCGCCCGAGGCCCTGGAATTGTTGCGGCAGAAGAAAAACCTGCGCCTCCTGAAAACGCTCAGAGAGCTGCGCAGCCCTTCGCAATTCGAGCTGCGCAGCGTCGGCGCGGAGTCCTATCTGTTGCAGGAAGCCGATCTCAAGAGAATCGACCGGGCGGCGCTGAGAGTGGTGACCAAGCGGCAACCGAGCGACATAGAGCTGGCCGCCATGATCTTTGGCTGGAAGATCGTCAAGCACGTGAAGTCCAACGCCATCGTCTATGCCGGAGCGGACCGGACCCTGGGAATCGGAGCGGGCCAGATGAGCCGGGTGGACGCCAGCCGGATCGCCGTGCGGAAAGCGAACGAGGCGGGTTTGTCGTTGGATGGGAGCGTGGTCTGCAGCGATGCCTTCTTCCCGTTTCCAGACGGTCTCATCGCGGCGGCCGAAGCCGGAGCCAGGGCTGCGATTCAACCCGGGAATTCGGTGCGCGATGCGGAAGTCATTGCGGCGGCTGACGAGCGGGATATGGCCATGGTCTTCACTTCCATTCGGCATTTTCGCCACTGAAGCGGCCAGAGGATCAATATCCCAGCAGCCAATAAATCAGGGCTATTTGTCCCAGGCAAAGGCCGGCCAGTCCGAGCCAGGTGAGTGCTTCCCGGAGACGGAGGCTGCGCTGTTGGACTGCGCTGAAGCCAAAACGGATTCGTGCGCCGCCCAGATCGATCAAGTCGCCATTGCGCAGGAAGTGGCTTTGGACCGCTTCCCCGTTGACGAGGGCCGATGCGTCGGATTGAACAGAAAGCGAGATGCGCTGCTGGGGATCCATGTCCAGGCAAATATGGCGGTCCCAAACCCCGTCCTCTTCGAGACGGAGATCGGCCTGGGGAGCACGACCGATGACGAAAGGAAAATGGCGAGCCACCTTTTCGGCGCCCGCCATTTTGCCGGACAAAACCTGGAGTTGAATCACCAGTAGATTAAAAAAGGATGCCCTTTCGCGGAACGATTATTTGATCGTTCGGATAGATCGGTATATCCCGTGAAGGGTCTTTAAGCAGTTTGTCGTAGTTCACCCGGATTTTCTCGCCGTTGGCCCGGCGCACCTCGACCTTATTTCGCGCAGCGAAATCGGTGAACCCGCCGGCCGTGGCAATGGCGCGCGCCACTGTGGGCTGGCCAATGTAAATATAGGCGTCCGGCTTGCGGACTTCTCCATCGACATAGTAGGAGCGCTGCTCGGGTTTCACCGTGGCGGTGAACCGGACAAAATAACGCGGCACATAAGCGTTGCGGATATCGCGTTCGAGTTCACCAGGCGTCTTACCCGCAGCCTGCAGTTCGATATTGAAAGGGAGGGTGATGGTGCCGTCTTCGCGAATCCGTTGCTTCATCTCGGCCCACCCGGGCGGCGGAAGGTCGGTGAAATTAATGGTAATGTTATCCCCAGCCCGCAATGCTCCCGAGGCGGTATTGCCATTGTCCTGGACAAGGGCATTGAGGTCTTCCCGGGTCACCAAGCCGCCATTGTCGGGGGGATCGCCGACGGCGGGATTCACTCGGAGCGCCGGATTCACCTGCGGGGGCGGGGATGCCTCGGGCGAATAGGTGTAAGACGGCTGATGAACCGCGAGGGCCGGAGCGGAAGGGCTGGTTCCTGGAAAAACGAACGGATCACCGGGGTTGGGGTCCGCGTAGTCCAATGTCCCGCACCCTGCGAAGATCGCTCCGCAAAGTCCCCAGCCCGCCAGGAGGGTCCAACGTGTCATGCTTTGCTTAATCCAGTTCATATCGAATACGCGCGCTCAGGTTCAGTACTTTGGCCGGATCTCGACTTTGGCTTCCTCTCGCCCTTCGGGCGCTCCGCCGGGCGTTTTGACTTCGTTGTCGTCCTCCTTCGAGTAGTAGTCGTAGTAATAGCCGCTGTAGTAGTAGTAGTTCTCGTCAGACGACATGTTGATGTTGTTCAGGACGATGCCAAGCAGGTTCCCGCCGACCTTTTCGATCATTTGTTTGGCCCGGATGGTCATGGGCTGCGGATAGCGGCGGTACTGGATCACCTGAAGGACCATATCCACTTCGCTGGCCAGGATGGAAGCGTCGCTCACACCCATGATGGGCGGCGAATCAAAGAACACATAGTCGTAGCGGCGCTTCAGGTCTCGAATCAATTCCTTCATCTGCGCCGAGCTCAAGATCCCCATCGAGCTGCTGGGCAGTTTGCCGCTCGGCATGAAGTCCAAAGAAGGCACCGAGGTGGTTTGAATGACCTCTTCGAGCGTGTTCTGCTTGAGGAGGAAGTTGGTCAGCCCGACGGAATTTGTCACTTTCAGGAACTTGTGGATGCTGGGGCGGCGCAAATCCGAATCGACCAGCAGGACGCGATGGCCGTTTTGAGCGAAGATCGCGGCCAGATTGAAGATGGTGGTGGACTTGCCTTCGCCCGCGCCCGCGCTTACCACCGTCATGCTGTTGAGGTGAGGGTCCTTCTGGGAAAAGAGGATGTTCGTGCGCAGGACGCGGTAAGCCTCGGCATGCGGACTGTCCGGCCCCTCCTCCAGGAGCGAGCCCACGTTCTGCGGGATCACTCCCAATACGGGCGCCTGCAACGCTCGCTCGACGTCGTCGATGGTCTTCACGCTTGTGTCGAGATATTCGATGAAGAAGGCTAAACCAATGCCTATGGCCAGCCCCACAATCACGCCCAGCGTGATGTTGAGGGCTTTTCTTGGTTTGACCGGGCGCCATTCCGGCTCTGCCTTATCGATGATCTTAGCGATGCTGCTCGTGGGAATGGCCGCATTGACGGCTTCCTGCTGGATTTGCAAGAGAAGACGGTCGCGAATGTAAAGGTAGTTCTCCAGTTTGCGTTTTGCCTCCCAATAAGGCCGGCGATCCACCGCCGTCTGAATGTCGAACTCGCGGAACTCCTTCACTTCTGCTTCAAGGACCTTTAACTTCTCCTCCTGCGCATTACGAAGCGCCTTGAGACCGAGGAGGATGCCTTCCAGCCGGTCATCGACCTGCCTTTCAATAACCGCGATGGTGCTGAGGAGCGCCTTCACGTCCGGATGCTCCTGGGCGTAGTGCTGGGCGAGGAGGGCGAAGCGTTGTTCGGAGGCATGAAGCGAATCCAGGAGCGCCACCAATTGCATATCAGGCTTGGCTGTGGCCACCGCCTTTTTGAACTCGGCCCGGCTCAGATTGGTCAGGTAGCTATAGAGCGCATTGATGTGATGAAA
>CAZCUL010000480.1:0-11439 GCA_964501475.1 uncultured Verrucomicrobiota bacterium
ACCGCGCGGGTCGAGGGTCCATCAGTCATCACCGTGTCCATGAAGGGCACGCGGTTGGTAAGCGCAACAATCCCGGAACCAACCGCGAATTCGGTAGCGCGGATCGAATAGGTCACCGCGTTGGTTTCCCGGTTGATGACGGCCACGAACCAGCGGCCGGGCAGCGGCGGACTCATTCCATCCGTTAAAACAATCGCCTCGTTCGCCATGCCCAGATTGGCGCTGGTGTCATCGAAATCAGTCGGCGACGGCAACGGCAGCCCTTTGTGGATGAACAGGTCCACATTCCCGCTGGCGCCGGTCAACTCGAAGTTCACCTGCAGCGCGTTCGCCGAGACATCGAACACGTAATACTGCACGCCATCCGTCGCCAAGGCACCCAGCGCACTCACGGTCGCCGTCTGCCCCATTCCGCTCAAGAGCGTCACTATGTTCGTAGCGTAGATAATCGTGGCGCGGGCAGTGTAATCGACCGGGAAGGTCTCCCGGTTCACGACGGCCAGGTACCAGTCGCCTTCGGAAAGCGCCGGGATGCTGTTGGTGGTGAGCAGAACGAGTTCATTGGTGTTGCCGCCATTGGTGCTGGCCGCGGCGAAATTGGACGGGGTCGGCAGCGGCAGGCCCTTTTTCACGAACAGGTCCACGTTCCCCGTGGCGTCCAGGGTTTCAAACATGGCCTGGACGGCGCCCGGCCCGACGTTAATCAGATAATAATCTGTTCCCGGCTCAGCGGCCACCGGCACCGGGTTCAACGATACCGGCTGGGGCAAACCATTCGTGAGAATTATGATTCCACCGCCGATGCTGAATTCCGTCACGCGCACACCGTAAGTGACGGCATTGGTCTCCCTGCTGACCACAGCCAGAAACCAATCGCCGGGCACGAGCGGGGGCATCGAGTTCGTGGCCACCGCGATAAACTCATTCATTGTCCCGGGATTGGCGCTCGAATAATCAAAGACTGTCTCGCTCGGCAGACTTCCCTGGCGGATGAACAGATCGACGTTCCCGTTGGTGGGGAAGAGTTCGAAGTTCGCCTGAAGCGCATTCGAGGAGACGGTGAACTGGTAATAATGAATGACGTTTGTGCCGGGAATTGAATTGGTCGTCAGTTGGCCATCGTCGAGTGTCACACTCGGGAGAGTCGCCATCTCCGTCACGCGCACCCTGTAAGTAACGTTGGTCGTTTCCCGGTTGACCACAGCCAAATACCACGGCCCAGGCACCAGGGGCGGCATGTCGTTCGTCATCACCGTGATCATCTCGGCCATGGCGCCGGCATTGGTGCCGGAGAAATCGAAGACTGTTGGAAGCCCGGTGAACGTTCCCTGGCGGATGAACAGATCGACGTTTCCACTGGCGTTGAAAACCTCGAAATCCGCTTTGAACGCGTTGGACGAAACGTTGAATACGTAATAATCGACGCCGTTGCTCCCGGAAACCGTATTGGTAAAAGGCAGCCCGTTGGTCAGCGTGATAATGACCGGAGGAGGATTCGTCAGCTCGGTCACGGCGAGGTCGTAGGTGACTGTGTTCGTCGTCTGGTTCACCACTGCGAGCCACCAATCGCCGGGCAGAAGCGGACAGGAGGAGGAGCCATCGACCACAACCGACTCGCTGTTCGTTCCGGGATTGGCGCTGGAATCGCAGAAGGGCGGGAACGGGGTGCCGGGTTTGATGAACAGATCAACGTTGTCGCTTAAATTGAAGAGGTCGAAAGTGATCTGAAACACGTTCGAGGACACCACGACCTTGTAGTAGTTCGTCCCGCCAGGCATGACCAGATCCATGTTGGTCATCCCGGTCATCAGATTCGTGAAGTTCAGCAGGACCTGAGTGGCGCGGATGACATACATGACGTCGTTCGTGTCCGCATTCTCGACTCCCAGATACCAACGGCCTGCGAGCTGTCCCAGATTCGTAGCGGTGATGGTGATACTCTCGGAATTAGTGCCGGGAGCCGTGCTGCTGAAGCCAGAGCTTTGCGAGTTGGGCAAGGGCAGCCCCTTGCGGGCGAACAAGTCCACGTTCCCGTCCGCGTTGAAAATCTCGAAGGTCACGGAAATCGCATTCGAAGCCACGTCAAAAAGGTAAAAGTCGCCGCTGTTGGTTGTGCTGATAACGTTCGTATAAGTGATGCCGTTGGTCAGAGGGATAATCGAGAGCAGGTTCGGATCGATCTGATCGAAATCGAGGCAAAGGTCGAAGGTGTTCGTCTCAGCCGGGTTCACATTCTGCAGAGCCAGGTAATAACGTTTGCCCCGCTGGAGAACGGGCGAAGCCATCATGTTAAACGGCATGCCGTTCGTATCGACCTGGAAGGTGCCCTGGAATACCGAGATGACGGCGGTGGCCTCGGTTTCGCCGGAAAGAATGAAGCGATCTCCAGAAGGCGAAAGCGTTGGCAAACCGTCCTGATTAAAAATTAAATCACCGGCTCCGCCCGTCAGGCTTACCAGCCTGTTGGTCGCGTTTCCGGCCAGGAGCGGCACGTTGACGACAAAGAACAACGTGTTGCTCCCTGCAACGGTCGCCGTGTAGCAGGTTCCGTTGGTGAGTGTGATCGCCGGCGGATTCGTGTTCAGGAAGGTAAACTGCAGTTCCCAACTGACGAGCGCGCCATTGGTCAAGGCACCTCCGGCGCGGTTGTCCCAGATCTCGAGACGCCAATCCCCAAACGACGGCTCCCCAAAGAACGGGTTGAGCGGTTCTTCAGGCAAATAAAACCGGTCGCTCGGTTGTTCGATCAATTCGAACGCATCTACAAAGAGCGAAAGCGGGCTCCCGACCAGTTCGAGCGACGTGCCGTTGGAAATGGCCGTGAAGGGAAACGTCACGGTTTGCCAGAGGGATGTGCCCGAAAGCTGCGGTTGCGCCACCCCGTCGATGATTAACTGCCCGGCGGGAAAACAGTCCACGGCGTTGCATTTGCCAAGGGCGCCCGCCTGATGGATGGCGGCGATTTCGGCCTGCGTCAGCGCGCAGTTGTAGATCGAGACTTCGTCCATGACGCCAAGATAACGCGCCGCGAAGGGAGAGGGGCGAGAGCCGAGGTAAAGATTGGTAGAGGTATATGGCACGAACATACCCAGGTTCTGGGACGCGACATTCGTACCATTCAAGTAAAGGGTCGCCTGGCCAGTAAGCGCATTGTACGTCACGGCCACATGCTGGAACGAATTGGTGTCGATGATCCCGGGCGGGGATATGATTTGATGGTCCATCAAGTTTGTGTCCACCAGGTTGGCATACAAAGACCCCGAACTGACGCCCACAGGCGGGGCTCCGGATATCCAGAAGTGCGCACCGGGATTTCCTGAAGCGTCATTCCACTCCACCAGGGGCCTCTGCGTAGAAACAGAGCCCGGCTTAATCCACATTTCGATGGTCAGGCCGGAACTGGCGCCCACATCCAGAGACGGGTCTGGCGCAATCGGTATCTGATCATCGATCCCGTCGAACTGGAATGCCTGATCGACCACTCCGTTGGTAAAAGTGAGCCCTGCGAAGGGTGGGACCCCATCGTTGTCGCCGATTCGATCAGTGAATGTTCCATCCCCTGCCCACCAGCCCACAATGCACTGCCCGCGTTGAGCAAACCGAATCTGATATCGCCCGCCGCCTACCGTCGGCAACGTGCGCGCAACTCGCCCATCAGCCAGGGCGAGGTATTGGCTGCCCTCGAACGCAAACCCGGGATTGTTGAGAACGTTGACGTCGCCTGCCAGCACCCGCCAGCCATCGAACGAGCCACTGTTCGTCGCATAAATGCCGGTTGAAACTCCTTCAAATCCATTGATGAAGGTCGTGATGTTTGTTCCGGTGACGTTCGTTTGCGCAAAAGGTGGCATGGCAAACTTGATCGGGATCGTTGTCAGACTCATGTCTTCCGTGAAGACGGTGTAGAGATGGCGGCCGCTCAGGACGGTGACCTGATATTCCCAAAGCGTGTTCGCATTCGGGTTGCCGCCCTGGTTCATGATCACAGTGACGTTGGTGGACATCCCAGGCCCAAAATCGATCCAGAAAGTTCCGCTGCCGCTGATCAGCCCGCTGTCAAAAATCAAAGTCCCGTCGTACTCCACCTGCAACTGATCCGGAATACCGAAGAACTGATAATCGATCTTCAGCGTCCCGACGTTGTCGCGAGTGTTGACCACGTTATTGCTTTGAGCCGCTGCCCCGGACGACTGCATCGGAAACACATTTGTGACAAAAGCGCTCACCCCGTACATCTCCGCGGTTATCCCGCCCCGATTCTCCGCCAGCAACAGCCGCGTCCCCTCCGGACTCACCAGGTGCAGGACCAGGTCCGAGAGCCGCTCGTGATCAATGCGCACCCCCACGTTCAAGTCCACAATGGTATTGCGGTTGGTGACGAAGATAATCGAGTTCGTGACCGCGTCATCCAGCAGCGGCACCGATTCCCGGGTGCGAAACCGCACGATCTCCCGGCCGTCCAGGTCGCGGTCCACGCGCACACGGATCACCACTCTGACGGGAGTCGAGTTTGGGTTGAATACCCCGATGAAATAGCGCCCCGGCGCCAGGGGCGGTGAATCGTTCCGGGTCAGGCTCAGGTCGCCGCCCGGTGGCTCGATGATGGCGAAGGTATCGAACGTGTTGCGATCAGGAAAGGCGCCCCGGCGCAAATAGACCTCGACCGGCCCGTTGTCCGGCGCCACGGACACCGTCAAATTCGTCGCGTCGGGCGGAACATTGATCGCCGTGAAGAAGAATTGGCCGGGCGGAATGACCTCGACGATGCCCACCCCGTTTGTGAGATCTTCCGGAATCGGCTCGAGCCGAATAAACAGGTTTTCGACGCGCCCGGTATGGAACAACGCCGTGTCGATCATATCGAGCCGGTAAGTCCCCTGCCCTTCCAACCCCAGAAAATCTGTCAACCGCCCCGGCCCATCCGTCGGTTCGCTTCCTTCGATCTCGCTGAAACTGCTGTCGTCGTAAATGAACTGCCGCAGATCAAAGAACCGCCGGTGGTTGTTCAACACCACCGAAACCCTGCTTTGCCCTACAAAACTGAGATTGCCGATCAGGTCGCCGCCGTCCTCGTGAAAAATCGTATTCGTAACCACGACGTTTTGAATCGTGATCGGCTCGGTGGCAAAAGCGAACATCATCCCGGCCTGCGGATCGTCCGGGCGTCCGTCCGGAATGGGCACGCCGACAACTGGCACTCCCAGCAGGATCAGGTTCCCGTTCGTGTCTCGCTGGCTGAACGCCATGTCGCTGGAGACGCTGAAAAAGCCGAACTCGCCTCCCTGCTGGTCCTCCGACTTCACGCCCACATAAAACGTGTCTCCGATGTTGGCATTGGTCAGCACCACCGTTTCGGACCCGCCCCGGGTCCTGGACGTAAACGCACCGCTGATGGCGCCCGCATCAAGGTTCGTCAGCGCCGGATTGGTCGAGACATACAGGTCGATGTCCGCCTCCCGAGCCCTGGGCAACGACAAGTTCGGCGGCAGGAACGTCACGAAAGCCACATTGCTTCCGAAGACCGAATTGGTATTCGTACCGACAGGTGCGTTTTCAAAGATGTAAAACGCCCATTGATTCGTGGCGCCATTGGGCGCAATCAGCAGAGGCGAATTCGCCCCCACCCGCTGGTTCAAGAGCGGAACCCCGTTGGTCACCGTTGTCAGCCGCGGCGCAAGCTCCCCGCCCTGCGACGGCGCGCCCACCGTAATGGAGTTGCGCCCGTGCGAAATCACCAGCGCATAATCCTGCGCGATGCCGTCCGGGTGCTGGCTGACCGCGTTCACGTTTACCTGGCGGGCGCGGACAGTGACCGAGTAACTGCTCCCGAACGGCGGGCGCAGATAGACGTTTTCCACGTTGTTGATGACGTCCGTGTCGAGCGCGTTCGTCGAACTGCTCGCGCTGTTGAATGTATCGCTGGCCTCGATGGCGTTCCCCACAAAGACCTCGCCACTGGTGATATTCGTGATGATCAAGTCCAGGTCGTTGACTAACTTCAGCCCCACGGCGGGATTACCCGGCGGATCGGTCCACACTAGAGTGAAGCGCAGAAAGTCATTCGTATTGGCCGGGTCCACCGTTACCGTGCGCGTCTCACTTTCGCCTGTGGAAAGGGCGTTGGTCGCGTCCTGATCGAAGAATTGGACCGGACCGCCCGATTGCGCGAGCGGCAAACTATTGGTCAGATTCGCCAGCCCCCAACCCTGGAAGTTCACCGTCGCCTCGACCTGAAAGTCGTAATCGCCGCTGACCGGCCGCGCGCCATTAATGAGCAGCGCCTTTAAAAGCGCCGGGCTGATGCGGGTGCCGAAAGTCTGCTCGAACTGCTGTTGAATCAACGCCAGCATTCCCGAAACGGCTCCCGCCGACATGCTCGTGCCCGATTCATAGCGGTAGTGAGGTTCAAGCACCTCGTTCAGTGTTCCCAGTTCGTCAAAGAACGTGCCCGCATCGTTCGTAATGACAACCAGCGTCTGAATGTCGAATCGAATGTCCTGCGCGTGCGGGTTGCCAATCGAGAAGAACCAGATGTCCGACGAGACGGCGTTGGTAACGGCATTCGTTCCGACAAAATGCGAGCTATCCGGCAACTGACCGGCTCTGAGGTGAATGGGCATGGCCGGCAAACCGCCCTGAGGTGAAAACTGATTCGTCACCATGCGCACTGTCAGTTCCGTTCCCCCCTGCGGGACAAAAACCGGGTAAAAGTTCGTTTGGAATCGGCGCACCACCTGGTTCGTGATCGTGTTCGGGATATAGGTCACGAAATTGGTCGGCGGCGTCCATTGCCCCGAACGCGTTGAGACGATCCACGTCCCCGGCGCCACAATGTCCGGCTTGAACCGTCCGAACTCCCCTTCCACTCCGATGCCGACATTGCCGCGAGACGAGAAGCTGGCCACTTCGTTGGTCGTATCCGAGCTTCCCTGAAAGCTTTGGTTGGTTTCGCCGCTGGCCGTTACCACTTCATTAGTGATGTTCCGAAAGTTCTCGATGGCGCCGACCGTGATAACGTTCTTGGCGGTTGCCGGCGAAGTGATACTCCCTGGAATGCCGCCAAACCCGTCGTCCTCGCCGCTTCCGGAATTGCCTGCCGCAAATACGGGCAAAAGAGGCTGCGGCCCCTCCACGCCCGGCAAGGCGTCGCGAACGGCCGCGTCCCAGTTCGCCGAAGCAAAGTCGTAAGCGTTCGCATTCGGGTAGGTCCAACTGTTGTTCGAAATGAGAGCGTTGGTGGCGGCCGCGTTCTCCTGCAGATAATCATCCGAAATGATGGGCCCAAAGAGCAGGCTGATCGGCATGGCAAAAATCTCCGCCTCGGGCGCCATCCCGCGGTAACTGGCCCCGGCCACCGAGCCGGGAACGTCCGCGCCATCCGGCCCATTCGCACCGCTGCTGGCAATCGTGCCCGCCACATGCGTCCCATGCCCGTCGGGGTCCACCAACGTCGATGGCATATCGCCCGTGACGCGTCCGGCCAAATCGGGATGATTCACATCCACGCCGGTATCGTTCAGGTTCACGAGAATACCGGCGCCGGTCAGCCCCTGATAATTCGCCGCCGTGGTCGTGTCCGGCGCCACGCCAATGCGAAACCGCGTGATATCATTGGCCGGCGCGCGTTGGTGAAAGGGTTCGATGGCCTGTACTTCCGCCATGCGCGCAATGTCGGGAAGTTCGTTCCCTGCCAGCTCGATGACTAATTGCGGGCCAAACGGCGACCGGCTCTCTGCCAGGACCGTCACGCCCATCACTGCAAAGGCGCTCAAAGCCGATTCCTTTCGCCCGGGAAACGTCACCACGTTGAAACGCGCGCCATCCACCGCCCGCGCTTGATGGATCGCCTGGGGCAGCAGCTCGGGACTCAACTTGTAATACGGTTCCCAAGCCAGGACCGACTGCGTTTGCGGCAAAGCGCGCAACCGCTCCGCGCCTTCCGCGGGAATCTGCACCAGGTAAGCATTATTGGGCACATAGGAAACAATCTCCGCCCCTGCCACCTGAAGCTGGGTGCGAAACGCGTCCGTGAGCGGACCGCGCGATTGCACGATGTAACTCCCCGGATCGCCTTCGGCGCGGAGATGCCGCGGAATCTGCAAATCGATCGGCTGAGCGGTGTCGATGCGGGCGTTCATGAGCAGCAAGGCCGACTCGCTGCGCATCAATCGGGAAAGCGGCGCGGTAGTGTTGCTCAGGCGATGCGGATAAGGATTCGGCACGTTTGCCTGAGGCGAAGCGGGCGCGGGTTTCTCTTTCACCCCTGGCTTCAAAACGGGGGGAGGCTGAGAGGCGTCCGTCGAGGGTGCTGACGTCGCCGGGCTTTGTCCGCTCGTCTCAGGAACGGCAGCCGGCTGTGGGCGCCCTTCGAGAGAATCCAACAGTTTGCGTTGCTCGTAACGATCGCCCAACTGCCAGAAAATGGCCGCGGCGATGAAGCAGCAGATGCTGATGAGGACCCAGGTTCGTGTCTTTAACTGCATGGGGTACTACCGGGTAAAAATCCGAAATCCGAACCCGCAATCCGAAACGCAGCAGGAAGCTCCTCTCCCCAACGAAGGGCGGGAGAGGAAGCTCACGGGGAAGCACATTGGGACCATGCACCGAGATGCCTCCGCTCGCGCGAAGCGTCTTGGAGTGCGGCAGTCTTCTGCCGCTTTCACATTCCGTACCGAAGATGGCGAAAGGGACGCACGTGGCGGAAGACAAAAGCGCCAGAGGACTGACGCACTCCAAAACCTCGCGGAGACCGGACGGTTCAAGCGGAACATGCGGAGAGAATTCCCCGAAATACTTACACGCGTTGCTCCCATGAAACGGACGTCCCACTCTGTGAACCCAGTAGCAGCCGACGTGAGGAGGCTCATTTTAAGTTCGGATAGGAAAGCCAGAGCCTCCTCACGTCGGCTGCTACGGTTCAAAGACACGAGACGCCAAGCTTCGCTTCGGGGACATTTCTCGTCGCCCCCCTGCCCGCCGAAGGTAGGCGAAATCACCGCTCCAAAACGCATTGAATTGTTCGCTGCTTTCATCTAATCCACCGGCAAAATGTTAAAACTCTCGATCACCAGCCGCGGCTGGGTGTAATCGAACTCGTCGTAAAGCGGGTCCCTCGGGTCTTGCGCCCTCCGCGCAAACTCCACCCTCACCACAGCCCGCGTCGCCATCTCGCCCGTGACCTGATAATTCACGGGCATCTTGTGGAAAGGGCCCGACGTAACAATCGATCCTGGCGCCGGCTGCAGGGATTGGCCCCAAGCATAGACGACAAACCGCGCGTCGCCAAGCTTCAGCAGCGACAAAATCTGCTGCGGAACGCGTTCGTAGTCGGCGTCCGTCAGCAGGTTTTGCTTCACCGCCACATCGTCGGCGGCCGGGGGGATGTAAGGCGCGTTCAGAAAGGGCGACAGGTCGGTCAACTCGGGCGTCCCGAGAACGTCACCCACGTGACGGAACCGTGCTCCTGGCATGTTCGTGCGGTAGCGGTTAATGCCCTCCACAATTTGAGCCACCGGCGCCTCCAAAGCCGCGGGCTGCACGATATTCGTAACGACATCGATCGTTCCTCCCCCCATGTCCGCCAAAGTCGTGACCGGAATGCCGGACAGGACGGCCGACCAGGCCGCGAGGTTGGTTTGATTGACGGATAACGCGCCGCGAGTGGCATTGGGATGCGGCGCGGTCGTGAACAAATCGGCCAAACGCCAATCATTGGTGGGCATGGTCTCAAACATGAACGCCGCGCCCACGTGATTCGACCAGGTGAGCGGCTCGACCGAACCCGCCTTCAGATAAAGCGTCTGCCACGGGGTGCCCCGATGCACCCGTCCGAGCCAGCCGATATTGGCAAATTTGTTGGTGGGAAAGTCCCAGGACTCCGAGCTCCAAACGCCCGGGTCCTTTGTGCCGTAATTGAAACCGGCGCCAAACGTCAATCCCTGCCCCCATGGCTTAAAGCGGCGATTAATTCGCCCCAGCGTGTGGACGTTGATGTTCGGTTCGTTCGTGAAAATCAGAGGATCGCGGTAACGCAGGAGTCGAAACGCACCCGCCGTCTGGTTTCGCGAATCTCGCAAATCATCCAGCGTGTAATGCACCAGGGGATCGTTCGCTTGATACGTGTCGGTATAAGTCATCCGAATCGACGGCGAGAACGGCGCCTGAATGTCAAGTGTGAGCGGGCCAAGATCATTGGTCTGCGTGAGCAGCGGCCAACTCATGTAGCGCTGAAAGGCACGCACCGCCTTTTCCTTCAATGCGCCCGTGATGGCGTCGGCTCCGCCAAAGCTGAGCCAGTCGGTATCCGGAACGGTGGTGTCAAGTGAGAGCAGTATCTGTTCGCGCACTCCACGGTTGACGTTGCCGTACGGGGCTTCGTCCCAAAGAGACGAAAAACTCATCCGGCCGCCCGTTGCAGGCGCCCCGACTATCGAAGGGCCCGCCCCCGGGCCTCCGTAAAGCGCCCGGTCCAGAGCGTTCGACACGTCCAGATAGGACCGCGGCGCAAGGGAAACGGCGTCAATGATCCGTCCATTATCAAACAGGAAAAAGAGCAGGCGATTCGTCATGGCCAGCCCCCAGCCCTGGTTCAAGTTAATCCGCGGATCGGATTCGAACCGGGAATTGTTTGTCCGGGCCGGCTCAAAATGCGGATTAAAGCCCCCCCCTGAATCGGTCAAATAATACGCAGCGTTCGTCAGCGTGAGCGCTGTCATCATGGGCGTGAGTTGAAATTCGTTCGTCCAGCCCCACGTGCTCGCCGGAATCACACGCGTGTGGTTCGTGGCCAGCCGGCTGTTGGCGCTCGCGCCGAAACGGTTCGTCAACGATACCGACATCACATTTCCCATCCACATCTGCAACGGCCGCGGGTAAGGCGGCGTGGCAAAATTCGTGTAGGAGTTCCAGGCTTCCGCCCCGAAAGAGGTCCAGAGCGCCGGCAGCAACATCTGGTTTGTGGCATAAGGCAGCGGGTCGGCAAGCAGCCGTTTCCGAAACTCCAGCTTCCGGGTGAACTCCAAAACATTCTGCACCGTGAACTCGTTGAAGTTCGGCAACCCCCTCCGCGCCCCCACAATCATTGGAATGCCGTAGAACATGACGTCGTCGCCGAATGATCCCGGCCAGGGCGGATCAGCCGGATTGTCCGGATCGAGCCACATGATCTCGCCATTGCGCAGGCTGTTGTAAAAATCCGGACCATCCTCCTCGCGGTAGCCCACGATATAAACGTCCCCGTTGGCCCGCCGCTCGAACAACGGACGGAACACGCTGGGATAATACGGCTCGATTTCGCCCATCTTGGTATCCGTGGTCGCATCGTGCAGGTTCGCCGCGATCTGCAGGATCTGCTGGATGCGCGGCGAGTAGAGCGGACCGGTAAAGACCTGCCCCTGCGCATTGGTCAAAATCCATTGCGAGCTGCTGTTGGTGTAAATG
>CAZCUL010000481.1:0-3137 GCA_964501475.1 uncultured Verrucomicrobiota bacterium
CGGCAAGGAGATCAGCCTGGCCGATTACCGGGGCAAACCGGTCATTGCTATTTTTTATCTCGGCTACGGCTGCGTTCATTGTGTCGAGCAACTGAAGGCCTTCGCCCCCGTCGCGGAGAAATTCCAAGAGGCCGGCATTTCGCTGGTGGCAATCAGTTCGGATGCCCTCGAAGCGCTTGGGAAAACTCTGGAGAAAACTTCGAAAGGGCCCGCCATCCCCTTCCCATTGGTGTCCGATCAAAGTTTGGAGACGTTCAAGGCTTATCGGGCCTACGACGATTTCGAGCAAATCCCCCTGCACGGCACTTTTCTGATCGATGCGGATGGTCTGATTCGCTGGCACGACATCAATTACGAGCCGTTCACCGAGGTGGACTTTTTGCTCGGTGAGGCAAAACGCCTGCTCGGCCTGCCCGGGCAAAAGCTCGTGGCCGGCGTTGAACGATAAAGGTTGCCAGGCGGCAGCGGGGATGCGGTGTCCTGTTGAACCTGAGGACCCGACGTGACGGGGCACTCTGGCATACTGCGGCTTGACCAACCGGTGTTCGAACGGGGCCTTTTCAAACCACCGTCAAGGGACCGTCGAAATGCGTCAAGCTGATGACTTCGGTTTTAGCCACGTGCGGACCGTGCCGCTGCCCTTTGGGCGCGAAGAAAAATGCGCCGGTGGTGTAGGTGGTGCCTGATTCCTCCCACTCGCCTGAGAGGACGTAAGCAAATTCGTTCGCTTCGGGATGGGTATGCGCGGGCACCGTGACGCCCGCCCGGAACTTCCGCAAAACGGTCACGCCTCCCGCCGTCTCGTCTTTGCGCAGGACCATTAGCTCGACGCCGTCGTAGGGGCCGGGCTGCCATGATTTGTCTTTGGTTAAGGCAATGTATGGAAACATGCCTCCATAGAATTTCACCGCCGGAAAAATGCAAGACGGGAAAGCGGATGGGCGGCCTCCTCTGGTCCGCGCTTTGACCCGCGGTGGACAATCGGCCCTCGATTGCGCACAATGCCGGCATGCTGTTGTGGCGTGAAAAGATTCCGTCGGATTGGCTGCCAAAGGTCCTGGCTGATCTTCCCGAGGTCTTGATCGACCACGCGCATTTGGAGCGCAAGGCCGCCACCAGCGCACTGAATCTCGAGAAATACCGCGACCTCTATGACAAGGTCGGCGAACTGAACGAGATCGCCATCGAGGAGTTGCAGCACTTCCAGCTCGTCCTCGATCTCTTGCAGCGCCGCAAGATTTCCTTCGGTCAGCCTCGCTACAGCCCGTGGATCAGCGGCTTGATGCGTTCGGTGCGAAACGGACAACGCGCACAGGTCATCGACCATCTCCTCTGCTGTTCCTTGATCGAAGGCCGAAGCTGCGAGAAGTTTCAAGTCCTGGCGGGCGCGCTCAGGGACATCGATGCGGAACTGTCCGAGTTTTACGCCGGCCTGGTCGAATCGGAAGGCAATCACTACGCCACCTACCTGTTGATGGCACGGGCGATCGACGAGAAGGAAACGGAGCGCCGTCTGGACTTTTATCTCGATCTGGAGTCGGAACTGATTCGCCACCCAAACCCCCTGCCCATGCTTCATTGAGCGCGTGCCACCCGCGGGGGGCCGTGCAAGGCGCTTGCCGCCCCGGATGCAGTTCGTAGCATAAGCAGGTGAGCGAACTGGTCGAGTCAGTCCGGCAGGCGATCGTCGAGCGGAAGCTTCTCGCCAAAGGTTCGTCCGTGTTGGTGGCTGTCTCGGGCGGTGTCGATTCCATGGTTCTCCTGCAAGTTCTGCACGAGTTGGCACCGACCTTCCGCTGGCGGCTTCGTGTCGCTCATTTCAACCACCAACTCCGCGGTCGCAGTAGTGATGCGGACGAGCGGTTGGTTCGCAAGACGGCGCACAGACTGCAGTGGCCATGCAGCGTGGGACGCGGCGATGTCAGGCGGCTGAGCCGGGAACAGGGCTGGTCCATCGAGATGGCTGCAAGGCACCTGCGCCATCGCTTCCTGGCGCAAACCGCGCGCAAATACCCCATCCGCGCGATTGCCCTGGCCCACCATGCCGACGACCAGGTCGAGCTGTTCTTTGTGCGATTGTTGCGGGGGGCCGGTCCTGGCGGGCTTGCTGGCATGAAGTGGCGAGGTGTTTCGCCGGCGGACTCGACCCTTGCTCTGGTTCGGCCATTGCTCGCCCAGCGAAAGGAGGCGCTGCGCCAATTCGCTCTCGGGCAAAAGGTGGCTTTTCGTGAAGATGCCAGCAATGACCGATTGGATGCGTTGCGAAACCGGCTTCGACACGAGTTGCTGCCCATGATCCGGAAACGATATCAACCGGCGATGACGCCTTTGATTCTTCGGTTGCTGGAAATTCTGTCCGCGGAAAACGAGTTTATGGACGCCGCCGCTCGCGAATGGCCTCCCTCAGCTCCTCCAGGGTCTTTTGCGTCATTGCCGGTGGCGCTGCAACGGCGGCGCGTCCAATCCGAGCTGAATCGGCTGGGTATCACCGCGGACTTCGATCTCGTCGAGAACCTGCGCCTGAATCCGGGCCGAAAGGTCTCGCTGGATTCGCGGCATATCGCGTCGATCACCCCCGATGGCGCTCTTCGGGTCGAAGATGCGGCTCGCATGTCGTTTGATGCGGCGGAAAAGCAAGTGCGTATCCGTTCGAAGGCTGGCCAAGCCGAGTTCAACGGTATCGCTGTGCGCTGGCAAATCGGACTTCGCAAGCCGGACCTGCCCCGCCCTGGCTCTTCGGCGTGCGAATGGTTCGATGCTGACAAGATCGGAGGCCTGATTTGTCTGCGCCATTGGCGGCCCGGAGATCGCTTCCAACCCATCGGCATGCGCAAAGGCATTAAGCTGCAAGACCTTTTTACCAATCTCAAGGTCCCCCGGCCGCGCCGGCACCGCCTGGTGGTGGCTGCAACTGCCGACGGCGAGATCTGGTGGGTAGAGGGGCTGCGGATTGCGGAGCGGTTCAAGCTAACGGATACAACCAGAAGAGTGCTGGAATGGAGATGGCGGCGGTGTGGGTGAGCAAAGAGATTACTCTCCGCGGAACCGAGAAGGGCGGAAACTTGGACCCGAAATTGCAGCCGGAGAGGGCAACTTTCGCCGTCGATGGGCATGGCAACGCCTGGAAGGGACGAGTT
>CAZCUL010000482.1:0-12870 GCA_964501475.1 uncultured Verrucomicrobiota bacterium
TCTTCTCCGCCGAAGGCGATGGGCGGTGAAAAATCGATTGCATGTTGCCACCCGACCCATTCGGCCAGGAGGGCTCGGCAATTCTCGCGGCGCTTGTTATCGAGTTCGAGACTGTAGGGAAGCACCCGCAGCAAGCCGGGCGCGCCTGGCGCAGCGCCGCCGGGGGTAAAGCGGCGGAAATAGGGATCGGCCTCGTCCAGGACCAAAAACTGTTTTCGGAAACGTTGGACCAGTCCCGCGCCAGCCAAAGCCAGCGCAAGTCTTGGGACAACGATGAACAGTCCAGCGGTCAGGGCATGGAGGTGCATCCAGGGCGCGGCGTTTTCGCCTTGAGGGTTTTCCGACCATCGCAGCGAAGCCAGGCGTTCTGGAGATGGAATGGCAATGCCGCTCAGCGCGGAAGCAGGCGCGAAAACGATTCGAAGCAATCGATGAACGGCGTGTTCGCTTAAAAAGGTGCTTTCCCAGCCGGCGCGATATTCAAGGGCCAGGCCGCGGACATAGAGACCTGCGATCATACCCAATGCGAACAGCGCCGCGGCCAGATGCAGCGAAACGCGGAGGCGAGCCGCATAGAGTCTTTGGCCAAGCCGGAACCAATCGTTCCAAAAGCGCCGGGCGATTTGGGCCAGCAGCCGGCTTTCGGACTCGTTCTCCACGCCTTCGGCTTTCGACTGCCCGCGTCGCGCAAGAAATCGCCGAAGCCAGCCGGGCATGGCAGGCTTGGCTCCAATCCGGCGACCGACCAGGGCACGCAGCAACATCGCGACATACACAGCCAGATTCCACACAAGCATTCCGAGGAAAGGAAAGGCGATGATGCTGATGCGTTTGTCGGGCCCCAATTCGTTGGCAGCAAAGCCCAACGCCAGGGCCGCCAAAGCGAGGGCCCAGAAAATCCAGACCGGCCATTTGGAATGCTCCAGCAAGCGTTGAAAACTCGGATGGCTGCTCGCGAGGCGATCAGAGAGCGGCATGGCCCGCCGGTAAACCAGCTTCTCGCGCTCGGAGCCCGTAAGGGCTCCGGACGAGGCGGCGGCACTGGAGGGCGATGCTTGCCGGGACGCGTGAAGCCGGTCGCTCAGCGGCAGGATCTCTCCGTTCGGGTCGGTTTCTTCAACCGCTCGAATCAACAGCACCAGCCGTGCAGTTTCCTCGTTCAACGCCATTCCTGTTGCCTCGTCATTCTGAAAACAACCCACGGGCGCGGGTCTTCGTTGTAAAGACAACCCGCCCTTACGTCTTGCGGGCACAGCGTATCGCCGCAACGGTCTGGCGGGCAACTTTTGAGAATGCGGGAGAATCAACCAGCGCCGGCGTTCCATCGGCCCTGGAGGGAGCGTGGCAGCAGTTCGACGTGTCGGAAGGATTCCCGCTATAAAGTGTGGCCGGGAAAGGAGCAGACGGCTTTGTCCCGAGGGCGGTTCAGCATGTCAAGAGAAGACAGGGACGTTCGGAGGCTTATGATTGTTCCCGAAGCACTGGGGCGGCATTCGTGCCTCCGTTATCGAGTGCGGGTCGGTGCTTTCCATCAGCCGAAGAATCGGCCAGAGTGACAGCCATGAGAACTGCGTTTCGTGGAGAACGGGTCGTTGAGGCCCGGCTGCTCGTTATCAGCCTATGGCTCGCTTTCACGTTCGCTGCTTGGGCGGCAGCGGAGAAACCGAACTTTATCCTGATCGTCGTGGACGATTTGGGGTGGACGGATTTGGGTTGCACGGGGAGCCGGTTACACGAGACGCCGAACATCGACAAATTGGCGGCGGAAGGGATGAAGTTCACCCAGGCGTATGCGGCATGCACGGTCTGTTCGCCGACACGCGCCGCCATTCTGACCGGGAAATATCCGGCGCGACTGCACATCACCGACTGGATCGAAGGGCACCAGCGGCCCAAGGCGAAATTGAAAGTGCCGGACTGGACCAGGTATTTGCCACTCGAGGAAGTGACGCTGGCCGAGGCGCTCAAAGAGGGCGGCTATGTATCAGCCAGCATCGGCAAATGGCATCTGGGCGGCGAAGAGTATTCTCCTGAGAAACAAGGGTTCGATCACAACATCGGCGGCACGCATCGCGGGCAGCCGCCCAGCTATCTTTCGCCCTACCGCATTCCCACGTTGAAGAACGGGTCGCCGGGAGAGTATCTGACCGACCGGGAAGCGGCCGAAGCGGTGCGATTTATCGAAGAGCAGCGGGCTCGCCCGTTCTTTCTCTATTTGCCGCATTACGCGGTCCATAATCCTCTTCAGGCGAAGGCCGGGTTGGTGGCGAAGTATCGCGGCAAACTCGAGCCGGGCGCGCCGCACAGCCACCCGGTCTATGCGGCGATGGTCGAAAGCGTGGACCGGGCCTTGGGACGCATTGTCAGCACGCTCGCTGATTTGAAACTAAGCCGCCGGACGGTGATCATCTTTACCTCGGACAATGGCGGCCTGGTCCGCAATCGAGGGGAAAACCGGACGCTCAATACTCCCTTGCGGGCGGGCAAAGGGTCGGCCTATGAAGGCGGGGTGCGCGTGCCGCTGATCATCAAGTGGCCTGGCGTTACGGAACCCGGCAGTGTTTCCGAGGAACCGGTGATGAGCATCGATTTTTATCCGACGTTTCTGGCCATGGCCGGCCAGAAACCGAGGGAGGGCCAGGTGATCGACGGCGCGAGTCTCGTGCCGCTGCTTCGACAGGAGGGAAATTTGAACCGGGCGGAGCTCTATTGGCATTATCCGCATTATCACCCCGGTGGCGCCACACCTTACGGGGCGATTCGGCAGGGCGATTTCAAACTGATCGAGTTTTATGAGGACGGGAAATTCGAATTGTACAACTTGAAGGAAGACATTGGCGAAACGAACAACCTGGCCGAGACGCAATTGTTGAAGGTGCGCCAGTTGGGCAACCGCCTCGAGGCCTGGCGCAAACACGTCGGTGCCCAAATGCCGGCGAAGAACCCGGATTACGAAGGCGGGAAACAATGAGGCCAAAGCTTAACGTCATTTCCCGCGGCTGACTGCGCGCCAGTCCCGGGACGGCGTCGCACGGCGGGAGAGTGTGGGCAGCTTGCCAAGAGGACTGGCGCCCGTCGGCCGTCATACTATGGAGGGCGGGCGGTAGTCCTCTACCGCTTCTTTCCGGAGCATGCTGCGGCTCATGGTCGGGATTCGTTCGTTGGTTCATCCTACGCCCGACACCAAAGCGCCAGAGGAATCAGCTTGCTCCCGCTTTCGGCGTCATCGTCGCTTTCGTCCGACGCGGGAGACGAGTTGCAGGAGATGCGTCCTCGCGGCAAACCAAACCTAATCTTCTGTCCATTCCACTACGCGATAAAAGCTTTTTGCATTGGCCGGAGACGCATTCGTCCAGGAAGTTGTCGCACCGGTGGCGGTGACGTCCGGGCTTACCGCCTTCCATGCAGGAGATTCGATGTCGATCGCTTCCTCCACCCAATAGGAGCGGCCCGCCATCGATTTCCACCGCACCACAGACTGGCCTTCGTGAAAACGGAGCGTGGTCACCCGGAAGGGCGCGGGGGCGCTGCCTTTAATGATGGTGAAGTAATCATCCACCGCCCCGGTTTCCCGCAAAAACTTCGCGTCCAACCGCGAACCGTTGATGTCTATGACCAATGACCCGAGTTGCAGCAGAGTGGTAAACATCGCCGGGTGCTGCCCGGTCAGGAAAGTGGCCCAGCCAGAACTGCCGGCCACAATGTAAATGGTGCCTTCATGCGCGGCTGGACCTGAGCCTGGCTTCAAGTAAGGACCCGTATCGCTCTCCCGGCCGCTCCCGGCATCGCGAATCATCGAGCTCGCCAGCGTGGTCGAAGTGCCATAATGGCCATTCAATAAATAGGAGCGCTCATAGGAATGGCTGTGACCGCACAAGACCAGGTCTGCTCCATGCGCCTCCACGATTGGCACCACATTGGTGCGCATATCGAAAAGACGCCCGGCGCTGTCGAAGACATTGTCTGAGTCGTGTGATCCTTTGCTGTAAGGCGGGCTGTGCCAAAACACGATCAGCCATTCGTTGGTGTTGGCTGCAAGGTCCTCTTCCAGCCAGGTCAGCATCGGGCCGTTGGTGCCGCGGTCGGATTCTTCCGAATCGAGGCAAACGAAGTGAATATTGCTGTAATCGAAGGAGTAGTAGTGTTCCGTCCCGGAGGGAACGCCCCCGGCCTCGCCATTCATCGGCAGCGAGAAAATATCCAGATAAGCGAAACGGCCGTTTGGGCGCGGGCCGTAGGTTTCATGATTGCCAATGGTGGACCACACCACGGTTCTGCGAAGCAGCTCGTGAAACGTCTCGAAGACCGCCACCTGATATTCCCCATCCGTGCCGCTGTAATAAACGTTGTCGCCAAGCATCAGCCAAACATCCGTTTCATTGGTGCCGGCAAATCCATAATAGGCGTCCCGGACCATTTGGGAACCGGGGTGTCCGGCCGATGCGGTCCCGCAATCGCCGATGGCCCAAATGCGCGTTGGCTTCGGCGACGCCGGCGCCGTAATGAAATAGTAATCTTCGCCGCCGGCCAGATTGGTCAGCGTGCTGCCAACGGAATAAAAGTATTTCGTATTCGGCTCCAGACCATCAAGAGAGACAATGTGTTCGTTGGTCAAAAGCAGGCTGGTCGCCACCAAATGAAGGTTGGTTTGCTCCGTGCCGTAATGCACAACGCTGTCGCTCGGTCCGTCCGTGCGCCAGCGGACTACGACACTGTCGGGCGCGCCGATTTGCAGGTAAGGGCCCCGGGCGAGACGGAGTTCGAGGGCATCCGAGGTCGCCATCATCGTTTGAGGAAGGAGCAGAGCGCTGTAGAAAAGAGCCGCCACCCGTAAGCCGAAGCGAGCTTTCATAAACGCGTTGTGTGCGTAGCGACGCTAGCAAAGCATTGCACAGGCAATCGCGCAAGGGCGGCAAATGCTGGTTCCGAGGAAAGGTTGGACACTGCGCCCCGCCTGTCTCCCAAAGGCAAGCGGTAATCAGTGTCGTCGAGCAATTCATTTAACCCGGAGCGCGGCTGTCCTCAGCCGCAGCAGGTGGGAAGCGCGATGTTTCGGAAGAAGCCTCCGCGCCGGTCACGGGAGCTTTCTCGAGAGAATAGTCGGGCGCTGGGCTGACGCCGAATTGCCGGTCTTTGCCAATGGTGACTACAAACAGTTCATTGAATCCTTCCTGAGGCGACGGCGGCTCCAGCCTTTTATAGGTGCCGAGTATGGCGACAACGGGGACCTTTGACTTGCCGGCCCGCTCCTTGTTCCGGGCGATAGCTTGCCGAGTGGTGACCTGGAAGAAATAGCCGATTACGCGGAAGCCGGCTGCGCGCGCCATTGCGATGTGGGGTGCGCGTTCGCTGCGCGTCGCCAGGGTGTTATCAATCACGAACGCCTGCCGAAGCTCCAAACAGGTCTCAATCAATCTGCGTTCCCGATTCTGTGTTTTTAGCATGTCCCGGTTGATACGAAGGTGTGTTTCGTAGAACCGCTCTTTATAGAACGAGGATTTTCCCGAGCCTTGAACACCAATGAAAAGGATGGCTTCCACAGATCGATTTTGCCTTGGAGCTATCGCGCATGCAAACTGCCGGTGAACCCACCGGCGGCGTGATTGGCCTGGCGGCTTGCGCTCGGACTGCGGGAATCGCCCGTTTCTGCGCCGGATTTACGAAGGCGTCTCATGTGGCATAGAATCAGAATCGGAATTGCCGCCATCGGCCTGTGCGGGTGCGCGACGCAAGATGGCCTCTGGCGTGATCTGGAGCGCGCAGTGGCTCCTTCCTCACCCGGATTGCAGCAAACACAGTTCGCACTGATCGGCGAGATCGCGGCGCCGGAAGGCACATTCCATGTCGCCGTCCAACGCCTCGTCAGCACAGGCATGCTCGCGCCCCGGGGACAGTCGAAGCTCCTGCTGTTCGACGCCAAACGGAAACTGGTTGCCGGCTACGCCCTGGCCACCGCGGAGCCGCTTTGGTGTGAAGGTTCTCGCGTCTATCTGTGGGGGGAAGGGGTTGTTTACAATGTTCCAGTGGATTCGCGAGTCAGAACCCTCCATCCGGATGATGCCGCTGGCGGAAATGTGATCGATTTCGCGGCCGGCATTCGCCAGCCGTATGTAACGCGGGAAAAAAGGTATGGAAGTTCGGGCGGGATTGAAGATGATCCCTGGGAAGTTGAAGAAAGATAACCAGGCGATGGATACAAACAGCCGCTCTGTCTCTTCGCCACATGGCGGCAGGAGCTTGGCTGTCCCCAGCACCAGCACGAACGAACTCGAAAAGGCCCTGGGGATTCTCCCGCGTGGTCGCGTTTCCCATTTGCTGCGGCTGGGGATAGCCGCGCTCCGGGTTAAATGAGAATTGCTGAGAGAGATGTCATAAGTTGATCAACCAGACGCCCAATACACCAGGAAGGCGCGCTGTTCTTCTTCGCAAGCTTCGGCTGGTGCTGGCCCTTTTCATCCTTGCCATCATTGTCAGTGGCGTCACCGCGTTTCCACTCCAGTATGAGTTGGAGGCGGTGGCCGGGGTTCGCGGTCTTTCCGACATTACGGCCGAGGACGCGGCCAGCGGCTTTGACCGCTGGATTCTCACTGTGCGGGACGGGCTGCGCGAAAGTTATGGCAAGTATCCCTGGCTGGCTTACGGCACGGACTGGCTCGCCTTCGCCCATATCGTCGTGGCCATTTTCTTCATCGGCCCCCTGGTCGATCCGGTGCGGAATGTCTGGGTCTTGAAGGCTGGCCTGATCGCGTGCGCGCTTGTGATTCCATTGGCGCTGATTTGTGGCGCTCTTCGGCAGATACCGATGGGCTGGCGCCTGATTGACTGCTCGTTCGGAGTTCTTGGCGCAATCCCGCTGTTCTACTGCTTGAAATTAACCAAAGCGCTGGAGCGCTAAATCAAATCCAATTCGCCGGTTAACGGCGTGCTGTCAGCGTCGGAGAGAATGCCGTCCTTCAGATGCTCGGTGGATTCATTGGCGTAACCGGGGATGATGCGGTCAAGTTGTTCCTGGGTGGCGCCCAGATGATCGCGAATGATCTCGCCCAGGACAGACCGGAAATCGACGCTGCGCTTCAAATAGCGATTGCTGACGCCAAACATGCTTCCGTCCACGCCGCCAGTCTGATTGGCCGGACCGGGAATCCAGGGGATGGAATCGCCCGGATGACACTGGTAAACCCGGCCATGAACCGACCCGCCCGCCACACACATCACGCTCGCTTCGGCATGGTCGCTTCCATTCGAGGCATTCTGGATGGTGGTTCGACCAAACTCGGACAAGGTCACAATCACCACGTCGTTCCAGATGCCTGCGTCCATGAAAAACTTTCGCAGGGCGTAAAACGCCCAGCCGATTCGGCGCAGCAAATTGGCGTGCGAACCGGCAACTCCCCCCTGGGAGGTGTGCGTGTCAAAACCGCCCATTTGCGTCCCGGCCACCACCGCTTCGGTGCCCGCCAGGATTTGCGCGGCAATCTTCAGGCTCTTAAAGAAACCGTAGGAACTGGATGGCAGCCCTTTCTGGTTCGAAGCGCCATCGACCGGAAACAAGTGAGTGGCGCCGTCGCTGTCGTAGAACTCGTTGTTGGTGAAATCAATCGTTTTGAACAGGTCCAGCGACTCGCGGAACTGCACTCCCATCGAGTAAATAAGGTCGCGATTGAACTTGTCCGGATGCGCCTGCTGGCACGCGGCCGTGATGGCATCGAGGTGTTTTTGACGATCTGCATTGAACGAGCCGGACGGGCTTGCAGTGCCCAAAATGTCGTATCGGCTCGGGTCGCTCAGGTTCGTCATGGGCAACTCGCCGCGGATGATGAGCGGCATGTTCGATTGGACCGAGACGGCCGAGAGCACGCGATTGGGATCGCCCGCCAGCCCGCCTTCGACCATGGCGCGATAAAAGATGCCTTCCTTGAGGGTCTTCGCGGAAGGGACCCCGTTTTCCCAATAACGTTCGGAGTTGAAATGGGAACGGGATTGCCCGCGATAGCCAACTCGATGAATGAGGGCAAGCTCGCCGGCATTGAAGACCGGAGCCAGGTCGTAAAGGGCAGGATGCAACGCCGCAAAACCGTTCCCCGCGCGGATGGCATAGGGATAAGCCCCGCTGACCACATCGCACAGCCCCGTGCTCTCGGTGTAATCCAGGGCCGGGTCCTTTGGAATGCCGATGTTCGGACGCGACGCGGCATAGGCGGGGTCTTCAATGGGAATGAGATTGTTGAGACCGTCGTTGCCCCCTCGGAAGAACATAAAAAGCACCTTCTTCCCGTTCAAGCCAATGGCATTTTCGGCCAAAGCCTTCTGGACAAAGCCGGGCACGCTGGCCATGGATGCCAGCGCGGCGGCCACACAGCCGCGGAAGCCGGTTTCAAGAAACGATCGGCGAGTCAATACGTGAGCCATAGATCAAGCGCGTTTATTGTTCCTGGAAGCGGGGGAAAGTCATGAGCAACGACACCATGCCGCGAATGCGGTTGTCGTAAGCAACCGAGGCGTTCGAGAGCGCGGCGAACGGGTCCGGTGTGCCGGCCTCGTTCGTGTCCAGAAACTGAATCGCGGCAGCCCGGTCCCAGGTCAGGTTGCCGCGCCCTTCGCCCGGGTAAAGAATCCCCAGGAAATAATCGACCACCGCTCCGGCGTCATTCCATGTTCCAGCGGGCAGTTTATTCTTCAACAGCCGCACGGGGTCAGCAACGTTCTGGCTGCCGGAACTGCCGTAGTCGCGTGTCTTGAGCGAATTGCCCGGCGCCATGAGCAGGTGTTGCAGGAATCGCAGGCGCTCGCCAAAGTTGGCCGTGTTCAACCAGGGCCGTCCCGCCTCGGCATAACCATCCGGCTCCTCGCGATCGAATAGCTTCATCTCGCCCATTCGCGTCAGGGGCGTGTGCAGATCGTAGCCGTCGCTATCCGCCGTAAACAGGTCGGGCTCCACTTCGGAGCGCAAAGCGCGAATGGCACTGACCGCGAATTCCACCGGTGTTTTGAGCTTTTGATGCGACGCCGCGTGGGCGCGAAAGAGCGGAGAATTGAAAATGACGCGGAGAATCGCCCGCAGGTTGCCTTGCCGGCCGTCGCTGGCAGGAGTGCGCCAGGCGGTCATGCAATCCTTGATCAGTTGCGCTTCGGGCGCGAGATCGGGCGCGGTGTAATCATAAACGCCGTATTCGAAATTCTCGTGAACGAAAAGCTGGCAGAGCTTCACGCTGATGAATTCCTGGGTATAGGGCAGATCGGCCACGTGCCGGATGATCTGCCACGCGTCCTGATAACCATTGGTTCCCGAGCCGTTGGTCAGGATAAGAGAATAGTCCCGGCCGGCGTAGGGCAGTCCGAAACGAGCATCGACGACGTTGTTGGTGAAGATGCGCTTGGTGCCGGTGTGATGGCTGGCGGTGGCGAAGTGCATCACCCAGACGCCGGCGTCGTTGGTGTAGCTGCCTACGGCCGGAGCAAAAGGGTCATTGGCAAATTCGGGCGCTTTCTTCACCACCCGGTAGCCCGTCCAGGCCTTGCTGATTTCCTCGATGTCGCCCTGATGATATCCGTTGTCCGCGCCCATGGCGAAGAGCTCGACCAGTTCTCGCGGATAATTTTCATTCGGATTGGTTTTGGTGCTGAGGACCGCGTCCAGATAAACCGTCATGGCGGGGCTTTCGGCGCTGATTTGAAGAAGGTCGTAGAAGGTCCCGTGGGGATTCATCAGCACTTCCCGCCACTGGCGGGCGTCGCGAAACTCGAATTCGGTGGCCAATTGCGCCCGCGCCGCGCCGCTCAAGCCGCCGAAACGATCTGAGAACCATTGACGGCTCTTCTCGTACTGAGTGTTGAAATGGTTGTCGAAGAACTGGGCCAGCACTTCCATCAGTTGACGTTTGCCGCGAATAGCGTGCAGGAAATGCCAGGCACGAAGATCGGCCAATTCGGCCGTGCCAGCAGTCAGCCCGGCGTAAAGGGTGCCGGGCGTCACCGGCGGCCGAATGCTGTGCGAAGCCGTCGTCCGGTTGCCTGTCAGCCGCGCGGTGAGCGTGCGGTTGTCCGGACTGGGGAAATACCAGTAGCTGAGCGTGTAAAGCCTGCTCGAAGGCGGCGTGGTCACGGCAAACGGTTGATAGAAGGAGTCGGCCGAGGTCGAACCCGCTGCCAGTGCCACCATTTGCAAACAACTGTTTCCGGAATGCGCGATCTCGGTGGCAATACGCGAGCCGGCATAATTACTATGAATGAGCCAGGGCGGCGACAAGGGAGCCTCGAAATCGCCATTCAGCAGGAGATTCGGTCCGCCATCCGGGTCGGGACCTTCAACCAATTTGAGGTCATCGATATAAACGCTGCCCGCTCCGCTCAAGTACATCATGAAGTTGATGCCCGTGGCGGTGCCGGTGGCCGTGACGTGAACCCAGTTGGTCGAATGCTCTTCCGCATCGATCTCATCGTCGATCAGTTCGGGCGCCAATTGCTCCTCGATATAGGCTTCGGGTCCGATGGGGTTTGGGCCGGTCAGAATTCGTTCCAGTTCGTCCGGGGTCGGTCCGTAGGCCAGGCGATTCAGAACAATGGAAGTCAAGAGGGCATCTCCCGCCAAGGGCACGGCCTCTATTTTGTAGAACCCGAGGGGCCCTCCGAGCGGAGCAGACCATTCGTAGCCGGCAACATTCCCCGAAGCCTCCGCTGCAAAGGGCGAAAGCAGGCTGTCGGTGGAGTGCACCCTGAATTCCTCCGCCGCGGGATACGGCGTGAAGGTGATTTTTTTCTGGCCGTTGCTCACCGAAATGCTCGTGATCACCGGTGGCGAAGGCGTCTGGCCAAATACCCCGGCATCCAACAACGGCAGAATAACGGCCACTACCAGGAGTCGCCCCAAAACAGCCCAACTGCGACCTGCGCACATATAGGAAAAAGGATGGCGGACTCTAGCCGCGGGCTGGCGATGCGCAAGAAGAATTGCAGGACCCTCCGGTGTCTTTTATCCGTCCGTCAACCGGTGAGGGCGGGAGCATGGAAAAAGGGCCGCATTTCTGCGGCATGGCAGCATTTCCACCCCGCCCACAGGGCGCGTCAAAGCTCATTCTTGAATCCCATTACAAGAGGCTGGCCGTGCAGCGAGGCGCGCTTTGTTGTCGTCAGTCAACACGCAATTCCTTGGCTAGCAGCAGTGCTTCCGCCTCCCCGCGCTAAAGCGATTCTGTTCCGGGCAGGCGTTGGGACACTTTGCGCGGGATGAAGTTCCACAAATTCGGGAAGCTCACGATGGAATCCTTTTCGGCTTCAACTGTGGGAACAGGCCTAAGCTAAGCTAAGGCTCCAGTTTTACGCGCCGGTTTCTTCCGTCGGTCCAGGCCTGCCAAATCGTCGGGCCAAGAATCTGTCCCGTTTGCTGCTGCAACTCCGTGAGGCGGGCTTGAACCTGAGAGTGATCGCTCGGATTGCCAGGCTGGCTGGACCGGGCGAGCGTTTTGTTGAGTTGATCAGCTTCGATCTGAAGCTGAAAAGCCTGAGCCACGGTTTCCCGCGGCAAGTCATAGCGCGCCGCCAGATTCCGCAACTGTTGCCCGGTCTCGGTCGTCGCCATTTGATAATCGAGATAACGATCCGCGCCCAGCGTCTCCATCAGGCGGCCATTCATCTTTTCGTCCGCGGCAGCAATTTGCTCAGGAGGCACACGCTCGGCCCGCCAAAGACCGCCAACGCCACCGCTTTCGACCCAATGGTCCCAAGCGATTCTGAACATTGCCGGGAACTCGTCCTCGGTTGGTTCCATGCCGATGGTGCGCCGCGCCAATTCCGTGCCTGCGGGCGTACTGTTCATCTCGAACCGCTGAAATTCCTCCGGCGTCAGGATCGCCGCCAAAGCAGCGTTACGTTCCGCCCGGGTCTGCCGGTACACTTCCACATAACTGGCGCGGTCGAGATGTTTGTTCACGCTGTCAGCAAACCATTCGTTCTCCAGGGCGATCTGCGCGGCGTCACGCTTTTCCGGCGGCAACGAACTCAGCGCATGTTCGTACGCGTCATAGTTCATGGCAGTCGGTGTCTTGATAATCTCACGAGGCACGTAGATACCGAGGATTTCCTTGATCACGGCCTGTTTTTCCATCTGTACATCGCGCAACTGGGTCATGCGATCCAGGTCCTCCTGCGTGACCTTGGATTGACGCTGCGAGACCGGTGCGTCAAACGGAACCACTTTGGGCCGCAACGGTGCCTCGCGCGGCTCGTAAAGTTTGTTCAGGTCCGCGATGACGATTGCCTGAACAAGTTCCTCCGGGAAACCAAGGGAGCGCAGGTTGGCAACGTATTGCTTGTAATCCGTCGTTTCCACGACGCTCCAGTCAAACGCCGCCCGTTCGCTCGTGCGCGCGGCGGGTTTCGGGGCGATCTGCCGGTCTGTCGAGGATTCTTCCTTAGCGGCCGGCACTGACTTTGAGGAGTGCATGGCGTTTGCAAATTCACGCTCTGCCTCTGTTTCTTGGATGAGCGCGTCAGATGCGTCGCCCGCCGGTGGTTCACGGCGCACGGCAACATTGGCTGCGACCAGCGCAATGGCTGTCAGGGATAAAAGCCAGAATGGCAGGGGCGATTTCACTGGTTACCCACGAGATTCTCGATCAGCGTTCGTCGTTCGGTTTTGAGTTGTTCCAACTCCGCCACCTCCTCCGATTGCCAAAACCCTCTGGTTCGCTCCCGCAAGGACTGCACCTTGGCCCAATAATCTTCGTGCGCCCTGACCACGGCCCTGCGTTGATCGGGTGTTAACGTTGCCAGTGAATCTTCGAAACGCTGTTCGCTGCTGGTCATCGCGTAAACCGGCATCACCACCGGCACTTCATAGCCCAGGGCGTCCCGTAGCGCGGCGGCCTTCTCGCG
>CAZCUL010000483.1:0-4095 GCA_964501475.1 uncultured Verrucomicrobiota bacterium
AGAGAAAAGGAAAAGTGCAAAAGGGAAAAGGAAAAAGGGGCAACGGTCGCTGTCTGGGCTGAACGCGCATCAGAAAGTGGACGCCGCTGGTGGCCACGAAAATGCCGACAAACCACAGCGCCACACCGGCGGCACGGGGCCCTGGCTGGACATTTTAGGGAATCCTTTCGCCTTCCTTGAACTCATTCCGGCGATTCATGACGCCTGTCCCGCCGTAGCTTCGGCGAAGGTGAATGATGAGTCACGCCTTCATATTCCACCCGTAATTTCCTCGCCATAACCAGCGCACGCTTGCCCGCGCCCTTTACTTGTCATACTGCGTCCCGATAAATGGCCGCCGCCGTAGGGCTCCTCCATTGATGCCGACCGCACACAAAAAGTAAGCGAGGCTTATTCATGCATCTTCATCGAACGACACGGATGAGCCATGGCGAGGAGCGCGCCAGCAGCGTTCGACTGGAACAGCAGCGTGACCGCGCTCCTCGTCATTGGCTGATCCGCTTGTTCGGCATCATGTTAATGGACCAAAAACTGCCGCATTTCACGAACAACTTCTTTCTCTCTCTGGATAAAGCAGTGGTGGTCCGCGTTTGTGAACACGATGACTCTGCCGTTGGGAATCTCTTTGCGAAACTGTTCGATCTGCTGCTGCTGAAACGACCTCATTCTGCTCAAAGCATCTTCCGCTTTTGTTCGTGTCGAGTCGGGCAAGGTCTTAACAAAATCGGACACCTTGGAGCTGAACCCAACCACCGCAATACTGAGGGCCGGCGACCTGATTTTAGTATAGTCAGGATTTGAATCTATCGTGCCTTTCATCAGCAAACGAGATGCTTTCTCTGGCTTGGCCTCTCTCAAGATTCTCCCGTCCGCTGAGAATACCATCATCTCGCGCAGATTGGCTTCCCAAGCTTCCGACCAAAAGGTCATCCGGCTCACCCAACCTCGAAAACTCTCCAGCGATTCCATATCGGCCTTAGTCGGGGACAACTCGGGAGGTAACTGCTTCTGGATTTCCGGCAGCCCAGCCCGGTCGTGTGCGGCGTCCAGATAAACCAGTTTAATAAGACGGTCGGGATGCTCGCCAGCGAAGCGGGTCAACTGGTCCCCCGCCAATGAATGGCCTATCAAAATCACACGCTCGATCTTCAAATCGTCGAGAAATTGTCGAATGTCCCCCACCAGCGTGCCTGTGTCGTAGCCTGTTTCCGGCTTTTCTGATTGGCCATGCCCGCGCGAGGTGAGTCCGAGCACCCGAAACTGATTTGTGAACTTGGGTGCGAGGTCGTCGAAAATATGAGCTGTATCGCCCAGCCCGTGCAGAAACAGCATGGTGTCTCCCTTCCCGCCCCAATCCAGATAGTGAAGCTTGACACTGTTTGCCGTGATGAATCCGCTCTTGTGTGGCGACTTATCTGTCCAGTTGTCCTGCGCCGGCGTGCCAAATGTCCACGCCAGCAGTAGGAAAACCCACAAGAAAGTCGAGTGCGGTGTCTTTATGCGGGAGTCCATGATGCCGAACGACCAGGCTCAGGCACAGCCGCTGGCGGCGCGCTTGCGCCTGCAACCACAGCGATGTGACTGAAATCAAAGGTGAAATGGCAAGGCATAGCGGCTGTGGCCTGGAGCGCCTGGTTCGGCGATAAAACGTTCATACTCCAAAATCTCCATCTCACTCTCCCGGTGCCAGCAACGACGGCGTCCTCACTGGCTCTCTGCGATCCTTCCCGCTCGTCGCGTCCTCTGCGTGAGAAAGAAAATCGTGCCTCACGCCAAGGTCGCAATGGTCGCAAAGAAAGAACAACACGAAAACCTTCACCGCTCAAGAATCCTCTTCCGCCGAACGTGAAAGGTGAGCCACAAGTGCCCGAGCATGACGCCCGCCGAAGCCGGGGACCTTCGAATCACCCGGTGCGTCAAAACCCCAATGCGGGGCACCTGTGGGCTCGACCGTCTGGTTCGGCGTTCTCATAGCAGACGTATGCTCCAGCGTCCCTCTCCGGAGTGGCGCGGAAGGCGGATCTCCCACCGTGAACCGTTGGTGGTGACAGTCACAACATCAGTGTCTGCCTCGGCTCGAAGAGATGCTCCTGATCGCGCTAATCGCTCCAAATAGCTGGCCCTCTCCGAGAGATCGTAGTCGAACGAGCCTGTGCCCGTGTTTGCATCCAGATCATTGGTCTCCACGATGGACCTGGCCGAATCCGGCAACACCGGTGGTAGCCAACCACGCTCAAATGCACGCTGCGACCTGGCATCCTCCAGAGTAGCAAATCGTGTCGTCACGACATCGCTACATCCGGTCAGCACCAGCGCGGTGGAGATGGCAAGCAGGCAGCGCATACTACGCCGAACGCCAAGGGACCGATGAGGAGGAGCGCGCCAGCGACGCCCGATTTGGAACAGGCGACTGACCGCGCTCCTCGTCATTCGGTCCAGCGTCTTGTTCCGTAATTCACTGGTTGATCGCGTTCCTGATCGCAGGGCTCTCCAAGACAGCCAGTGCCTTGGACTGAATCTCTCGCGCCCTATCTGAATCGCCAGTCTTGTCGAGCACTGTGACGATCCGGACGACCTCGTCTGTAAAAATGCTCTCGAAAGCCTTGCGGGACGCATCGCCACTCCGACTGGTCTTGGCATACTGCATTCCTTCGTCAAACCGGCGCTTGGCTTTGGTGAGGCGGCTCATCGGATCACCCAAATACTTCCTGGCAAGGCCGTACTCCCGTGCAGCGATCAAACTCTCGTCTGCCAGATCATAAATCGACGCGGCAAACTCGGACTGCGCAGCTTCGAGTTTCTTGAATAAATCAACGGTAGCCTCCGATTCCCCGAGATGGTCATTTATCGACTCCACATCATGAAACAGAGCTCTGTTCGTCTCTCCCAACAACAATCGCGATGTCTTTTCGTCTCTGATGCTCTTCAATGTCACCAGAGCTTGCGGATACTTCTTTCCCAGCTCAATCCAATCTGACAAAGCAAAGGAAAGCCGGACGCCATAGTAACTCGGGTCGGCCTCCAGGCCGTGGTTGTGAAACCAAACGTGTTTCTCCAGTGCTCGCTCGAACTCGCCTTCTGCGGCGAGACGTCTCGCAGCACTCAGGGCGTCTTCCGCTTCGTCTTTGGCGCTACAGGAGCACATGAATACGAGGAGTAGTAATGGAAGTGTGCGCATTGTTTTCACCGAACGATTCAGCTCACCGATGGCGGCCCTTCAGTGACTCCTGAATTGCCTGGGGACGTCACTGGGCCGCCATTCGGTGCAGTGCATGGTTCGGCTATGGTGGCCTGTCCACGGAGTCGCACCACAAATACGACCTGAGCCGAAAGCGCGCCGACACAGGCGAAGAATAACACGATCACGCGCTGACTGCGCTCATAGGCGATAAGCTTCGACGTCTCGATACTGCGACTTCCCCCCAGTTTATAATTGGCCGCTTCGTTGTTGAGAAAGAGATTTGCGGGGAAACTGAGGATGAACCCGATAATTGCCGTAATGACGATGGAGACCCCGCTCAAAAATAGATTTTGCCGAAGTCTTCGCAGTTGGCCTTTCGGTTGGCCCAGCAGGCTATCGATGTCAAGTGACGTCTGTTCCATAAAATGCCGAACGATCAAGCTCAGGCACGCCGGGCCAATGATGTTCGATTGTCAACCGAGACGCGATCCCGGCGTTGCCTGCAGCCGGTTTGTCAGGTGAGCCCTTTCCTTTTTACGGGCCGCATGGATGCAAAGGAGGCCGAGCATGATTCCCAGGGCCGGGGTGCCGAGCTTCAGCCAGAAACCGGTCATGAAAGCTTCGATGAGGATTATCAGTCCTGAACACCCGAAGAGCAGGTAGCCTCCAAAGTAAAGCCCACCTCCCGGAGCGCGAATACTCCGATTGAGTGGGTGTTTTGCTGTTTCTTCAGGAGCGTTTGCTTCGTTCATCGTGTTCTTCATGCTTTTTCACCTAGACCATATGGCTTAACAAGTGAAAGAGCGGGTGTTTGATTCCGGTTTGAAACGTGGGTTATCCGCGAGTGCGGACCGATCCACCCTGTTAGAAACCCGGCACGAGGCTGGGTCATTGATAACATAACGAAACCAAAC
>CAZCUL010000484.1:0-3335 GCA_964501475.1 uncultured Verrucomicrobiota bacterium
GAAGCGGTCAAGGGAGCCGACGAGGATGAACAGATCGGGGTGGAAATCGTGAAACGCGCTGTCGAAGAACCACTGCGCGCATTGGCTTCGAACGCCGGCGTGGAAGGCTCGATCGTCGTTCAGGAAGTCAAGCGCCGCAAAGGCAACGACGGCTACAATGTTTCAACCGATCAGTACGAAGACCTCGTCAAAGCCGGTGTGGTCGATCCGAAAAAGGTCACCCGCACCGCGCTGCAAAACGCGGCTTCCATCGCGGGGTTGCTGCTGACGACCGAGGCGATCATCACGGAGATACCGGAAAAGGAAAAACCGGCCCCCGGTGGCGGCGGGCACGGTCCGGGCATGGGCGGAATGGACTACTAAGATCCATTCAGCCTCCGGGAGGAATTGAGGCACAAGCAAAGGCGGGGCCGGCGTAAGCCGGCCTCGCCTTCGTCTTTTGCCTTGTAAGCCGAGATGCAAGACCGCACGCGCAACAAAGGTCGCAAAGGTCTGCCAGCCTTGACAGAGTAGCTCACCGACTTACGCTCCGAAGGCATGCCAGGTTCGCTATCGGTGGAACAACTGAAACCCTTGCTCGCCACACCTGCTCCGGCCGACCTCGGGCCGGGCCCGCGGGCGTTCGTGGAATCGCCCCAAACGCTGAATCAACGGATCGACGATTTGCTTGGCAGCACCGCAGATGAATCCTCGGCGAAATTGATTCGGAGCCTGCTCTTGTTATGGCACGATCACCTGGAGGCTTCACACCGGATCGCGCAGGAAATCGAAACGCCTGACGGCAGCTACGTCCACGGCATCATGCATCGTCGGGAGCCCGATTACAGCAATGCCAAATATTGGTTTCGCCGGGTGGGACCACATCCCTCTTTCTCGAAGTTGGCCGAGCGGGCCGGAAAGATTCTGGAGGGCGCGGCCGGCCGGGCGCTCAGTTCGAATTTGCAGCCGAAGCACAGTTGGGATCCTTTCGCCTTCATTGACGCCTGCGAGAACGCATGCGGCCGGAGCGGTTCAACCGAGGAGAGAGAAAAGCTTCAGATGATTCAAGCGGCCGAATTCGAGATTCTCCTGCAACATTTCTGCGGCATGAACCGCTGATTAACCGGTCTTCCGGCAGCGGCCACTCTCGCGTGAAGGAATTTGAAACCGTTCTCCTGGCGGTCCTGCCCGTCTTCTGTCTGGCCGGCGCGGGAGTGATGCTCCGTCGCGTCAACTGGCTGACCGCGGACGCCGACGCCAGCCTGTTCCGCATCACCGTCAACATTCTCATTCCGTGCCTCATTATTGATTCGGTCGTGGGAAACAAGGCGCTCGAGCGAGCCGGGAATGTTCTTATCCCGCCATTGATTGGCTTTGCCACGATCCTGGTCGGGATCGGCGCTGCCTGGTCCGCACGCCGTCTGGCCGGGCTTCAGGAAGCCTCCGCGCAACGCACCTTTGCCTTCGCCGCCGGCATCTACAATTACGGTTACGTGCCGATCCCGCTGGCCACGCTCCTTTTTGACTCGGATACGGTCGGCGTTCTGCTCGTCCATAACGTGGGAGTGGAGATCGCGCTCTGGACGGTCGGCGTTGCCGCCTTGCGCGGCAGGATGCCCGAGCGCAAATGGCGACAGATCGTCAATCCACCCTTGGCGGCAATCGTCTTTGCGCTGGCGCTGAATTTCTCCGGCCTCGATGAGGGGCTTTCCGGGAGAATGCTCGCTTACGCCGGAAGCATTCAGAATGCGGTGCGCATGCTCGGCCAATGCGCGATTCCCCTCGGACTGGTTCTGATCGGCGCCACCATTGCGGATGAGTATCACCAGTTCACTCCCCGCCGCGCCGGACGCGTGATGGGCTGGGCCTGCCTCCTTCGGCTGGGCGTTCTTCCCGTGATTTTTCTGGCGGCGGCGAAGTTCTTGCCGCTCTCGATCGAATTGAAGCGCGTGATCGTGCTCCAAGCCGCCATGCCCGCGGCGGTATTTCCGATCATCATGACGCGGCATTTCGGGGGAGATACCGCCACGGCGCTCCGGGTGGTGATCGCAACTTCTGTTGCGGCCTTGCTTACCATTCCTCTCTGGATTCAGGCGGGGTTGCGAATAATTTCGGCGCCATAGGTTTGAAAGTCTGCATCGCGGAGCAACGAGAACGCGGAGGGGCGAGCCGTTGGTGTAACCGGATGGAAGAGTTTTTCCAACTCCGCCTTCCTCCTCCACGGTGAAGCAGCCGCCGCTGAGGTCAGGCTGGGCTGGCTTTTTCGCGTCGGGTCCTGTTATTCTCCCCTGACTGTGCGGTAAGCTGAATCGATATGAACGACCGAAAGAATCTGGATGATCGCCAAAAGATGACCGAGTTGGAGCGCATCCGGCACTCGTGCGCCCATGTGCTGGCCACGGCCATTCTGCGTATTTGGCCGGGCGCTCAATTTGCCGCCGGGCCGCCGGTGGAAACGGGATTCTATTACGACGTGGAACTCGATCACCGGATCTCGCCCGAGGATTTTCCGCGCATCGAGGAGGAGATGAAGAAAGAGATCAAGGCGAACCACGCGTTCGAGAAAGTCGTGGTCACGCGCGAGCAGGCGATTGAGGACTGCCAGAAAGGACGGCTTGCCGCGGTGGCCGACCGCCAGGTTCCGAGCAGGTTCAAGCTGGATATCGTTCAGGGCATTCCGGAAGGCGAACCGATTTCGTATTACCGCAACGGCGACTTCATCGACCTCTGCGCCGGGCCGCACGTGATGCGCACGGGCAACATCGGCGCGTTCAAGCTCACGCACGTGGCCAGCGCCTATTACAAGGGCGACGAGAAAAATCCGCAGCTCCAGCGGGTGTACGGGACTGCGTTCAAGAACCGGACTCAGCTCGACGAATATTTCGCAATGCTGGAGGAGGCGAAGAAGCGGGACCACCGCAAGCTCGGCAGGGAGATGGAGCTTTTCTGCTTCGACGACGACGTCGGCCCCGGGCTGCCCCTCTGGCTTCCCAAGGGCACGGTGCTGATCGAGGAGCTCGAAAAGCTGGCGAAAGAAACCGAGTTTGCCGCCGGCTATCAACGGGTCCGCACTCCGCATCTCGCGCGCGAGAACATGTACCTCACCAGCGGCCACCTCCCGTATTACGAGGACTCGATGTTCCCGCCGATGATCCTCGAGAAAGAATCCGGGGCGGCAGACGAGCCCTCGCGATTCGTTTCCGGATTCTCGGCGCCCGCATCGTCCGGGGGCGGTGAGATCGCTGAAAATGAGGCGAGGGCGGGTGAGGATTCTTCGGGGGCGTCCCGGCCTGGTGCGAGACACGAGGGTGTGCGCGCCACCCCGGGCGACCGGTATTATCTCAAGGCCATGAACT
>CAZCUL010000485.1:0-7383 GCA_964501475.1 uncultured Verrucomicrobiota bacterium
GCCGATCGCTTCAATCGCGCTGCCTGGCCTTTCCTTGTCATTGCGCTCTGCGCCGCTCTGCCCTGGGTGCTGATGCGCCGTCATCTTGCCGCCGAATGGTGCCGCAATTACAGCATTCTGACCGCGTGCACGCTTGTAGCGGTATCCATCCTGTCGAATGACTCGTCCGCGCCGCGTTTGCGAGGTCTTGGCAGATACCTGGCGGCGGGGGCATCTTTCGTTGCAGCTTCCGCCGTGATTGTGGGAATCACAATGTGGACCGGCACCGGGCCGCGAGGATTGATCGACGGTCTCTTCCTCACGCCGTTGAGAATGCCGGGAGTGGCCTTGCTGCCAATCGCGCTGCCCAATCTGGTTCTGCTGAATGCCGCAGTTGCCTTGGGTCTGGCTGCCTTTGTCGTCTGGAACCGGCGCAACCTGCGCATCCAACTCCTCATCTTCGCCTTAAAAGCCGTTTATGGTTTGATTGGCGCTTTTTGGTTGCTCGGAGAGGTCAAGATGCAGTTCGCCTGGCTGCTTCCATGGACCTGGCTGATCCTGCTCCCGCGCAATCCTGATGAGAATGCAGAGACTAAAGAACGCTTCGCGCGGGTGTTCCTGTGCCTGACCTCCGCCTGGCAGAGCCTGCACGCTTATCCCATCGCTGGAACACAGATTACCACCGCTACCTTTCTGATGATCTTGATTTACGCGGTTTGCCTGATGGACGTCCTCAAGCAGGCGCAGCTACGCGAACGTCTCCACCGATGGGCGACCGGACTGAAACCGGGAACCATGCGGCTGGCTCAGGTTCTGGCGGCGGTTGTCCTCCTTTACATCTTCGCGAATGACTGGTGCGAGCTTCCGTCTCTGCGCCGACACTATGCGAGTCTTCCGCTCCTGGATTTGCCCGGTTCGCGCCGGCTTCGGCTCGATGCGGAGACAACCGAAACCTATCGCGCGCTGGCCTCGTTTCTCGAAACCGAAAGCGACACGTTCATTACTTATCCCGGAATGAACAGTTTTTACTTTTGGACGGGGAAGCGTCCACCAACGCAGTTGAACAGCACCGGCTGGGGGCAACTGACGCACGACCAACAGCACCGCATCCTTTCAGCGGTCCGCTCGGGGCCGCGCCCTCTGATCGTGGTTGTGGAAGCCTTAATGCAAGGATGGCAAAGCGATCCGCCTTTTCCCATCAAGCCCCTCGTGGACTGCATTCTGAACGACTGCCGTCCCGTCGCCCGCCTCGGTCCCTACATGCTCTTTATGCCCGACGACACCCGGCGCATATCACAGCTTCAGCAACTGATACCTGTAGCAGCCGACGTGAGCAGGCTCACTTTTGAGCCGAAAGCTCGGAATCCAAGCCGCACAATGACGGGGCCGGCGCATCCCCCTGCCCCTTCGAGGGCCGGCACCTGGCCAGAGTCATAAGCGCGAAAGCGGTGCCGTAGGGCTGATGATAATTATAGAAGGGGAAATCCCACCACGAACCGTCTTTTTCCTGGAGCGGTATAATGATCGCCGCCAACTGCTCCTTGTATTTCGCAGCGGTCTCCTCCTCGAGTTCGTCGATACAGCGCGCGGCATAGTAGTGTCCGTAGTAAAAAAAGTAGCCGGCCACCATGAACCAGGATTCGTGAGGAACGGGACGCTTTCGCCCGAAGGATAGCCATTCATTGCGCGTGATCAGCCGGTCCAGCCAATTGGTGAGCACTCCCTCGGTGATCTCCTTGTCTCCCCAGACCCGCAAAGCCAGGTTGCAAGCCTGGGAACGTCCCAGGCTCCCGGCCGGTCTATTGATTTCCATCATCGGGCGGAGCTTCAGGTATTCGCCGTAGGCATAACTAAAGTCAGGTTTGCGCTGGCGTTCGATCGAAGCGATACCAGCCTGCAAAAGGTCCTCCGGGATTTCCACGCCAATCGCTTTTGCATCCTGAAACGCGATCAATACGGTGGCGGTCACAAAACTGGTCGAAGACGAAGCAGGCCGCTTTGAGCCGGCCCGAAAATCGTAATAACCCCAGCCGCCATCGACCGACTCGTAGCGCCGCAACAGATCGATCTGCGAATCGATGACTTCCTTGATCCGCTGGCGCCGTTCCGGATTGTCAGAAGCCCGATAATGCATGTCCACCAGCGCCTGGATGCCATAGGCGTGAGTCCAGACATTGTATATGGCCACCGTGTCAGCGCGGCGGACTTTGGGCAGTTCTTCCAAGAGCCAATCTTCCGCCTTTTCCAGCGCCTTTCCGGCCTCGGCGCCCCCCTTTGCAGCCCCTGTTTCGATCAACGCTTCGGCACACATCGCACTCACAGCCACTCGGAACGCGTGATGTGCCCCCGGCACCGGCGCAAAGATGTTCAGGCCTTTGGTGCGGCGCGCCGAACCCCAGGAACCTTCCTTGTTCTGCGTCTCGATCAGAAAAGCGACCCCACGCTCGATTGCGTTCTCGATCTCCGCAGCCGACGGCGCCTTCAACTGCTCCGGATCGCCGGCCCGCGTGGCCACGGCTCCGGCAAAGACGACTAAGAAAAATCCAAGTGCGCGCATCGCAATCATCCCCAGGATTAGTCCGGTTTCTTCAGGAGAATCTTATCCCCTTCCGAAAGGCCCTCGGTTATTTCGATCAGTTTCTCGTCGGAATCCCCCGTCTTCACGATGCGTTTTTCCGGATCGCCCTGCTCCTTCGCCACGAAAACGTGCTTTTGCGAGCCCTCCGTGAAAACAGCCTCTTTAGGCACGGCCAGCACCGCGGGTCTCTCGATGTCCTCGAAGGAAACTTTGCAACTCATGCCGGGCATCAACCGCGCCCCTTTCAGGTCCGCCACTGAAATCTTCGCTTCGAAACCGCCTCCCGGCTGCGGCACGTAACCGATCTCTTCAATCCTGGCTGGTAACTTCGTTTCCGGAAACGAAACCGGGACGGCTTCACCGGTCAATCCCGCTTCGGCCTTGCCCAGTTCATTTTCCGGAATGGTGGTCTTGAGGACCATGTTCTCCGCATTGACCAGGGTGATAAAAACCTCATTGGGGCTGAGCTTTCCGCCGGGAACGAGCTTTTTGGCCGCGGCCGCGCCGGTGGTCCACTTTCCGTTTTCGCATGCGCCGTAATAAACAATGCCCTCAATCGGCGCGCGGATGGACAACGCCTCGAGGTCTGCCTTGAGATCGGCGAGTTTCGCCCTGGCTTTGCGCCGGTCTTGCTTAAGCTTTTCGAGCTCGAATGCCTTTTTCTCCACGTTTTTGGCGAGGGTCTCCTCGGCCAGGACGAGGGCCAGTTCCTGATCGAGCAATTGAGCTTTCAAGGTCTCGTATTCCCGCGGAATGTTCGTCTTCAACTCCCGCTCGGAGTTGAGCTGGGCGCTGTCCAGAAAGTATTGAGCCGCTTCGACCGAAAAGCGCTGGCGTTTCAGAATGATCTCCTCGGTTTCCTCGGTCAGATCATCGGCCTCGTACATCTTTTCGAGCTGGGCCAGTTCTTCAGCGGCGCTCTCCAGACGCTGCAGGGCGCTCTTGATCGAAAAGCCGGCGGCCTTCTCCCTTTGGGTGCGCCCGATCTCCTTGAAATAATCGTAATCTTCACTGACCCGTTTCTGTGCCCGCCGCGCCGCTTCCAATTTAAGTGGGGTGGCCTGTTTCAGATTCTGCTGCTCGGCTTCGGCCAATTGCAAGGTCAGGGCGGAAACAGCTCGTTCCCTTTCCAATTCGGCAATCTGTTCTTCCAGCTTCTCCGTCTCGATCTTTACCAGCATATCGCCTTTGTTGACTCGCCGGCCATGGGGCACAGCTTCCACAACGGTCAGGTCGCTCCAGCTTTCCGGAGTCAGTTTGACCGGCTCCATCTCGACCGCTTCAAAAATCGCCTCCAATTGCAGCTTGGCTTTAAGCGCCGTCCGGCCGACGACGTGGGTTTCCGGCCGCTCGGGTTTTCCGGAAGCAGCTTCCGGCTTCGAGCTCGCAGCCAGACCGCCCGGCGGCGAGCAAATTGCGGCCAAAGTCAGGAGCCAGACGCCGGCGAGCAGACGATCTACGTGTGTTTTTCGCATAATCGAAAAGAAGAGAGCGTTGTTAACAGTTCTTGTCCAGGCACGTTGCACACATCATTTACACCAGAATCAAAATGAAAGAACAAGGCCGGACTTGGTCTCTCCCAAAACTCATTTCTGCAACTTCAATTAAATCCCCTGTGTTCTGTTCCTGACCGGAGACAACGTCTCTTGAGGTCTCAACCAAAAAACCAGTTCAAATCGAGTCTATGAAACAGCTCATTCTCAAAATGGCAACGGTGGCAGTCTTCGCGGCGCTGCCCGTTGGGATCAACGCGGCCGAGCAGACGGAAGGTTATGTCGATTTTGGCAAATTCACTCCGCCCAGCTCCGGCCAATTCGTAGAAGTAGCGGTGGACAAACCCCTGATCGCACTGGCCGCGCGCCTGGCGGAAAAGCACGAACCGGAAGTGGCCGAACTTCTGCGCGGTCTCAAACTCGTCCAGGTCAATGTCATTAGCCTGAGCGAGCAAAACCGTGACCAGATCACAGAGCGAATCGAAACTATCCGGGCACGTCTCACCAAGGAGGGTTGGCAGCGGGTCGTCAGCGTCAACAACAAAACTGAAAGCGTGAACGTGCACCTGAAAACTCGCGGCGAGGAAGCCATCGAAGGCGCCGCCGTCACCGTAATTGACCCGAAGGGCGAAGCTGTTCTGGTCAACATCGTAGGCAACTTTCAACCCGAGAAGCTGGCCGAGATTGGCGACCGGTTGGGGATCGGCCGGCTCAAGAAGATCGCCGGCTCGATCAGGATGGATTGACCAACCGCCCTCCTCAGGTTCGAGCTTATGAATCGGTTCGACATGCCGCCGCCAACGAGGGGGAGCGCTCGTCTCCTTCTGGTGATGGCTCTGGCGGTTTTGGTGCTGATCGTCTCCGCAGCCATCCTTTTCACCGGATATTTTCGCTTGAGCAGCGACGCCCTGACACTTCGAGATACAGCGCTGGCATCGAGCGCCTGCCGTTGGGAAAAGCAACTGGCTTTAAATGTCGGCTCGCTGACGTGGGGCGCGGTGAAGACCGGTCTTCAGTTCGCTGAAATCGATCCCCGGGCGCGCACTGCCCTGCGCTCCGTGCGTCAGACGGAGTTTTGCATCTACAACCTGAAACGGGGCCAGGAGCCTCCGAACCCCGCAACCATGCTACAGGCTTCCGATGAGGCGATGATGCAACGAGGCTGGTCGCGGGTGGTGGGCGTCCTTGGAGAACGACAACTGATCGCCTTCTACGTTTCGGGCCGCGACCTTTCCGAACGCCGGCTAAAGATTGCTGCGCTCATCCTCGAGGGACGCCGCTTGATCCTGGCCAATGCCTGCGGGAACCCCGAATCCCTCTTGAAGTTGATCCCGGCGGAAAAGGCGGTTGGTTTCGGGTGGAACAGCCAACCTGAAAGCTAAAAAGCCAACGAGCGAAATGCGCCCTCTCAGGGCGCATTTTGCCATTCCACCCGAAACATCAGTTATCCTTTAGGCGAAGACTCCCGGAATAACCTGTGCGCTGCCGGCTACGCCAGTGAGGCGTTCAGTCCGGCCGCTCGTTTCGAATCCCAGCTCCTCGTGCCCCAATCCCAACGCCGCCAGAATCGTTGCATGCAAGTTCCGGAAAGGATGCGCATTCTCCACCGCCATCAGGCCAATTTCGTCGGTGGCGCCGATCCGCGTGCCCGCCCGCACACCGCCTCCCGCCATCCAGACGGTGAATCCGGCGGCGTTGTGCTGGCGTCCTTTGTCGCCCTGCACCATCGGGGTGCGCCCGAATTCGCTCGCCCAAATCACCAATGTGCTCTCGAGCAAACCGCGTTGCTTCAAATCGTCCAGCAAAGCCGCAATCGGCTGATCCGTCCAACGGGCGCGCGGGGTGTGATTGTTGATCAACTTGTCGTGCGCGTCCCACCCATCCTTGTCCGGCATGTCATAGACTTGAACAAAGCGGACGCCCCGCTCGACCAGCCGCCGGGCCAGAAGGCATTTCCGGCCAAAGCCGGCCGTGCGCGGGTCTTTGTCTTCCAGCCCGTAGGTGTAACGCAGGTATCCGGGTTCAGACGGGACCTCGCCCACTTCCATCGCGGCTGACTGCATTCGATAAGCCAGCTCGTAACTGGCGATGCGCGCGTCCAACTTCGAATGACCGTCGCGACTGTCGCGGTGTTTCAAATTCAATGCGCGGATCAAATCGAGCGAAGCGCGTTGCCCGCCCGCGAATTCCTCGGGCGGCAATAAATCCAGCACCGGCGTTCCCTTGTCCCGCAGGCGTGTCGGCTGGAAAGCGGCGGGCAAAAACCCGTTCGAGTAATTCGCCGCGCCTCCCAAAGGACCGGCCTCGAACAACAAAACGTAACCGGGCAAATCCTGATTCTCCGTTCCCAGGCCGTAGGTGACCCAGGATCCGAGACTGGCCTTGCCCGGGCGCACGTCGCCGGTGTGAAGCTGGTAACTGGCCGGACCGTGATTGTTGCTCTCCGCCTGAACGGAATGAATAAAACAGAGATCGTCCACGTGCCGGGCCAGGTTCGGATAAAGCTCGCTCACCCAGAGGCCGGCCTGCCCATGCTGCTTCCATTGAAACGGGCTGGCCAACAACTCGTCTTTGCAACCGTGAAACACGTTGGCAAAGCGCGTTGCCTCGACTGCCTTCCGCAAGCTCTCGGGCACAGGTTTGCCGCCGAGCTTCTGCAACGCCGGTTTGTAATCGAACGTATCGACGTGCGAAGGACCGCCCACCATGAACAGGAAAATGACCGATTTGGCGCGCGGCGCGAAATGCGGCTCCCGCGCTGCATAGGGATTGAGCGAGTCAATGACCGGGAATTTCGCCGCGCTTTCGGCCCGCGCCTCGATCCGCATCAGGGCGCTCAGCGCCAGCGCCCCGAAACCCGCGCTGGTGCGAACCAGGAAATCGCGCCGCGAACAGCAATGGCAACCGCCGGCAAACACCCGGCCAGCTTACATCATTCGCGCCCGGTGTGAAGGCGAAGGTTTTTGAATGTGCTTTGCCGGCAGAAAGGCTGCTTTTTTGTTTTGGCTTGAGCGCTATGGTATCTGTCCCAAACTCAACGATGGGAATGAGACGAAGGAATAAACTCATGCCGCTGGTCGCCTGGGGGCTTGCGCTCCTCTGGGCCTTGCCCACATTCGCCGGGCCGGCCATTTCGGTCCAACTGGCGCCTCAGCATATTTCCCTCGGCCAGGCCGCGCAGCTCAATGTGACAGTCAGTGGCGAAACGACAACTTCGCCTTCCATTCCGCAGGTGGATGGGTTGCGGATCATTGTTGTCGGCCAGTCCAGCCAGTTTCAGTACGTGAACGGCGCTCTTTCCGCCAGCGTCACCTATATCCATCGTGTCATTCC
>CAZCUL010000486.1:0-3528 GCA_964501475.1 uncultured Verrucomicrobiota bacterium
AAGGCTGGTCTTCGTCGGTCGGAAGCCTGCCGTCCTGGAGCTTCGCGAGATCGCCGCCGTTTCGGTCGCCCTGACCGTCCACAATTGTAAAGCGGGCGTCAGTGGCAGCGTCCGTTTTGGAGGGTGGCGGCACATTCTTGAACTTGAAGGCGGCTGACGCGTTCTCATTGTCGCTGCGTTCGGTAACGACTTTGATGTCAGCGATGCAAACCGACCCCCACACGAGGATGGCGGCCATGGCGACGGGAAAGCTTCCAATTTTCATGCGAGTTCTTCCGGCGTAGTGATGAGTGTCCGCGGTCCCGCTCCGGAGTTCAATCCCGGATTTAGGCGAATTTTGCGTAGGGGTCGAAGCGAGACCAAATGCGAGGTGGAACGCTGGTGGGAGGTGGAACGCTGGTCTGGAACCAGGCGAAGACGCGCCGGAAGGTTCGTTTATGGGCGCCGGGCAGGACTTGCTGCCAGAGGAGGGTTAAAACAGGCAGAGCGCGTAGTTCGTCCGCCAATAATCGGTAATTCCCCAAAGATTGACCGGGCAAACCGATTTGCCATTTTTCAAGAACCGGACGCTGCCGTCAGCAAAGGCATGATTCGAACCGCCATCCCTGCTGCCGGAGCCAAATCCGATTCCGAAGCCTGCATCCGAACCGGAATGACGCCCTTGCTCGATCACTTCAAAATAACTGCCGCGCTCCCGGATCAGGTCCGCGGTAAATTGGGGCGCTTCAGATATTTTTTCACCGAAAAGGACCGTCTCACTGGGATTCACGATAGCTGCATCCCGAATGGCGCCTTTGGCCGGTCCACTGATGAAAGCCTCCCAGTTTTCATCCGGGAAACGGACCGTGTTCGGGTCCTGCCAGCCGTTCATAATGTAGCTTCGTTCGGCCCGGTCGGCGCCAGAGCTCAGGAGCGAAGCGGGTTCGATGGCGGCCGCGGGATCATCGCTCGGACAGCGCAGGATGCGATCGCTCTGATAATAAGCCTGAAGCTGGCTTGGCCAACGCCGGGTCTCGGACTGGCCAGGATAAAATCCGTCGTGGTCCTCGGCGTAGAGTGTGATGGAGAGATGGAGTTGCCGGAGATTGGCCAGGCAACTGGTCCTGCGGCCGGCCTCTTTCGAGCGGGAAAGGGCGGGAAGTAGCAAGCCGGCCAGGAGCGCAATAATCGCTGTCACGACCAGCAGTTCGATCAGGGAAAAGGCCTTGTTTGGCTTCATGCTTATACGATTCTCAATGCTGACTTTTGGTCATCTGTTTGAATTCTCCCTGGCGAACGCCGACCCACAGGCGCCGATTACAATTTCCTCAGGCGAAAAAAACCGGACCCTGTCTGCGTGGAAACAACGAATTGGTTGAACCCATTGCTCTGAATAATGCCGCTGCTGACGGCGGACCAGCTATGACCGTTTCCCCACCCGCCGCGGCGCTCGAGCACGAAACCCGTGACCGTCTCGGGCCAACGCACCACCAGGTTTCGGCCCGAAAGCAACGTTGCCAGTTTGGGGGCGGCCCCGGTTGCGAGGTGCGGCTGCAACTCTTCTTCAAAAAAACTTTTCGGATGATAGTAAAGATACCAGCCTGCCAGAATTCCTTCGCGATTGATGATGGCGCTCACCGGAATGGCGCCGCGCGGCAGAACATCGTAGTCGTAAAGGACAGAGCTTATCGAAGGACAGACCGTGTAATTGATGTTGTTGGCCGCGGCAAAGGAACTGAGGGTGGCCGCGTTCTGCTGCGCCCCCACCCCGACGATGACCAGCCCTTCCGAGCCATATTGATTTTGCAGGGCCACAAAGTCGGGAACCTCCCATTGGCAGGGAACACACCAGGTTGCGAAGAAATTCATCAGGACCACCTTGCCGCGCAAATCCGAAAGCCGGACAGTCTGGCCATTGATATCCGTCAGCGTCCAGGCAGGTGCGGGCGCGCCGACAACGGGTGCAGCCGCTTGCGGCATGACGGGTGTCAGGAGAAGGCCTGCACAGGCCAGAGCCCCTGCGATCCATCCGCCTGGGCGCGACTTGGAAAGAATGTTGTTGCTCATGGTCTGTGGAAAGTGAAATCGCAATACGCCGACTCTTGCACGGTGTGTGCCATGCCCCTCATTAATTTCGCCTGTTCGAAAATCGTTCACATTTGCCCCGCATCGTCCGCGCCCGGGTCAATCGATTCGCCTGGTGAGAAAACTTCCTTGCCGATGGCGAAAAATGTTTTGCCGCGCCGCCGTCCGCGGTTGCAGCAAGCCGCCATAACTGCTTGATAGATCGCCGGCGAAAAGCAGAATCGTGCCGGCTTGTCTCGAAACTGGCTGGCGTTCTCCCGAATGAACGCTGGCGGGACAAAGCTCGGCGCATCCATCCGGGCGGATGCGCTCCGGGCCTTCTGGAACATATGAACGAGTGGTCAACGCCTCCAAATTATCTTTCGCTCGGCCGTCGAGACATTGATGTCTGGCTCGTCGATCTGGACCTGCGTCCGGAAAAGACAGCCCGGCTCGTGCGCTACCTCTCGCCTGATGAGCGGGAGCGGGCGGGTCGATTTCAGGTTGAGCCGGACCGCCTGCGTTTCATTGCCGCTCGCGGCATTTTGCGCCTGATCCTCGGCTCTTATTTAAGAGCGGACCCCATGTTCCTCCGCTTCGCTTATAACGAGTTCGGGAAGCCGGACCTATCCCATCAGAAAGGGTCTGACGCGCTTCGATTTAACGTCTCTCACTCCGAAGGCCTCTGTTTGATCGCGGTAACGCGCGGCCGAAGGGTGGGAATCGACCTCGAAAGAATCCGGCCGGAAAAGGCCGATGGGAAAGCGGCGGAGAAATTCTTTTCCAGGGCTGAAACGGCTGCGCTTCGCGCCTTGCCGAAGGTGGCGCAGGTCGAGGCATTCTTCAGTTGCTGGACGCGCAAGGAAGCATTCATCAAGGCGCGGGGCCAAGGCTTATCGCTCCCGCTCGATCAATTTGAAGTGAGCGTGGGCGGCGGAACGGCGGCGCTTTTGCATGTGAACGATGAGCCCAAGGCGCCCGAGCATTGGGGATTATGCGACCTGGCTGCGGCGGACGACTTTGCCGCCGCGCTGGCGGCCGAAGGCAAGGATTGGCGACTGCGCTTATGGCGCTATCCGGGGTAGTGCGGGCCAGGGCCGGAGAGCGGCGGTTCATCCTGCCCGGGTCCGGCGCCGGAAACCTTTTCTTACTGGGAGATGCATCCGCCGATTGCAGTCAGGCAAAGCGATTGCGCGCGGGCCGGCCCAGCTCTCTTCCGTTCGAGGCGTTTCTGGAGAAAACGGTTTTATCGCCTTCCGCCCGTCAGCTCCTCGTTCGTCTCCACGTTAAAGATTTTGAATTCCTCCGCGTGCACTGCCGGATCGGCCCGGAAGGAGAGTTTGCCGAAATAGCGCTTCTCGAGCTCGATGAGCAATTGCTCGTCTTCCGTGCGCAAACGGTCGAGGACCGAGGGATGGACCACAATGCGCAACTGGAAGTCGGATTCGTCGCGGGCGCGCTTTTTCAGGATCTCGCCGAGCTTGC
>CAZCUL010000487.1:0-2675 GCA_964501475.1 uncultured Verrucomicrobiota bacterium
GGCGGAATAGAGGGTCCAGTTTGTCTTGCTTCAGGACTTGTTTGACGAAGGCCTGGGCCTGGTCGTGAAATTCCTGCCGCGCCGCGAGCAGTTCCACCAAGCCCCGCGCTTCGTCGCGCGTGAACGGGCTCCTGGCTGCGGCTTTTAAATACCGGCGCAACCAATCCTCCTCCGCCGGCAAGCGCGGAAAGTCCGGCGCTCCTCGCCAGAACAACCAAATCCGCAGCAACACGAGCGCGCGCGCGACGGAGGGCTGGTTGATGGCGTCGTCAAGTTCCCTGTGGAATGGAGCGGTGGCTTTCGCCCCGTCCGCGTAGAGGCGCCAGGCGAGCTGCGCAAAGAGCAGAAAAGCAGCCGGGAAAGGACTGGCCGCGCGGGCTTGGGCCAACAATTCCACGCCGTGGGCCGCGTCCCCGTGCAACTGCTCGAGCCACCCGCGCCGTAGCAGGTGGCACCAAGGGTTGCGCAGGAAATTCTCCGGTTGCGCGATCAAAAACTCCTCGACGCGCGCCAACGTCTGGCGCGCCTGCTCGGAACGGCCTTTCTTGAAATACTCCCTGGCCAGCCGGAGGAGGCCGTGCGCGAGGAGGTCAGGAATCGCCGGGTCGATCCGGTCCAGCCGCCGCGCCTCCTCGAGGTACTCGAGGCCTTTGAGATACGCCTTGCGGTCAAGACAGCCCGCCCCGGCGAGCACCAGCACTTCCTTGCGGTCGGGGAAGCGGGCGGTCATCACATCGAGCAAGCGGTTGCGCTCGCTGGTCATCTTCTGTGTCTCCAACACGGCGCAAAGTTTCAGGTGCGCCTCGAGGTTGGCCGGATCGAGGGCCACGCTCTTTTGCAGGGCGTCGATGGCGGCGGGGGCATCGCGCAACGCTCGCTTGCCCTGGTATCCGAACCTCCCCGACGGTCCGGCCTCGCCGAGCACTTCGCCCAGCCAGCCGTAAGCGAGCGAGGCCAGCCGCGGATTGGCGCCGTGCAAGCGCTCATGATCCTGCAAGAAGCCCTCCCACTTGAGTTTCAATTCGGCGGGCCTGAGAATCCGGCGATTGAGCAGGCAGAACGCGCGCCGGATCAACATCCGTTCCACCGGATTCCGGACGTGACTGTCCATTTCGATGGGGAGGAAAAAATCCTGGCAGTTGTCGCGGCCCTCCTCGGACAAGGTGGAAATGGCATTGAAGAAAAACTCCGAAAGCACCCCAGGCGCATCCAGACCCTGCCGCGGAAAATCAGGCAGCGCGTCGCGCAGCACCTTGTAGGATTCGACGTGGCGTTGGGCGAGCCAGGCCACCTGTGCTCGAGCCAACATTCGACCCCACCCGGCGCATCCGCCCAACCGCGCGACGATTTCAATGACCGGCTCCGGCCAAGGCCGGGTTCCGACCTCGGTCGCTCCGAGCAACAACAAATACGGCTCACGCGCCCGCCCGGGGGCCGACTCCGCGGGCAGTTCGGCGAAGCAGCGCGCTGCTTTCCCGGTTTCGCCGCAGTGGAACGCCGCCAGCGCCTTCACGAATATTCTCCAGTGGGCGAACACCGAGTCACGCGCCAATGGGCGAACCGATTCCAGCGCGCGTTCGTATTGCCCGGCGGCGATGGCCGTGAGCGCTTCGTGAATCGCCTGCACTTCCCCGGCGATTTGAACCTCGGCCGGCGTTTGCGCGGGCATCGGCGCGAAGGCCGTGACGAGCTGATCGGCCCAGAGCATCCTTTCCGCCGGCGGCAGAGACGCGGGGGATTCTGCCAGCAGCATGAGGGCATTGGGAACCAGTTGGGCGGCATGGCCCGACTTGGCCGCCAGTTGCAATTCGAGTCCTTTCACCACCCCGGCCGGCGCGAGCGGTTTCAGGTAAGCGACAACCTGCTCCGCCTCCGAGACCTGTCCCTTGGCCAGCATCTCCTGGACAAGGCCGACATTGGCTTCGATGAGGAGCGGGAGATATTTCGGGCGGTCCTTTTTGCAGAGCAGCTTGAAGTCATCGCGCGCTTTGCGGAACTTGCGCGCAGCCAGATGTTGCCGGGCCTGATTCTCCAGCGGATCGACCACAGGGGAAACGGACGTTGGCGGCGAAGGCATACTGCGTGGGTCGTTCAATCCGCACCGAGTATGAAAGCCGGGCGGCTTTTGGGCAATTGCTTCTTATTCACAGGTTGTCAGCAATTTGCGGCCACTCGGAATGCCCGGCCAGCCCCTCGATTCTGGCGATTGCCCAGACAAGCCCAACACCAAATCGTTCCTGCCGCTCCGCGGGCAAGATGTAACCCACTTGTCAGCGTTCCATAGCGGGATCGTAACTTTCCCATTCCAGAAATGCCCGACGAGACCTGCATGGTGACAGATTCCAAAAGGTCGCAATTGTCGTCTAAAAAACCAAAGCCACCATCGTAACCCTATGAAGAACATTAACTCAGTGCTCGAACTCTGCGCCGCCAGCTTGCTGGGAAGCCTGGCCCTCGCCCCCACCCTGGCCCAGGCTGCGGCAGGACTCCACTTGAAAGCCCTCGGTACCTATCACACTGGCACCTTCGAAGAAAGCGCAGCGGAAATCGTCGCGCATGATCCCGTCACGCAGCGACTGTATGTGGTCAATGCCCAAGCTGCGCGCATCGATGTTATCGATATTCGCCGTCCGCAGGCGCCGCGCAAGGTCACTTCGCTTGACGTGACGCCCTAC